>JBBTDR010000682.1:0-1026 GCA_038042665.1 Nitrospinota bacterium | reverse complement strand
CGAGGCCCTCCGCCACCTCCAGCGGGCGCTCCAGGTGGACCCCGACTACGCCACCACCTACATCCACCAGGCGACGGCCTATGAGATCACCGGCGACCCCAAGGCCGCCCTCCGGGCGTGGGAGGAGGTGCTCCACATCAACCCGTTCATCCCCCTGGTCCACGAGCGCCTCGCGGCGCTCTACGAGAAGGCCGGGGACAAGCAGAAGGCCCAACGCGCGCGCGAGGCCGCCCGCGCCCTCCAACGACGCTGAAAGGTGGAGCGAATGGAAGAGACCCGCAGGGAGCAAACGGTGGAGCAGCGGCCGATGGGCGCCGTGGACGTCGAGGTGGCGCGCGAGATCGGCCGCAAGCGCGACCAGGTGATCGGGCAGGTGCGCAAGGTCATCGTGGGGCAGGGGGACGTCATCGAGCTGGTCCTGATCGCCCTCCTCTCGCGCGGGCACTGCCTCCTGATGGGCGTGCCGGGCCTGGCCAAAACCCTCCTCATCCGCACCCTGGCCCAGGTGCTCCAGCTCGAGTTCAACCGCATCCAGTTCACGCCCGACCTCATGCCCTCGGACATCACGGGCACCGACATCCTCGACGAGTCGCCCGAGGGGCGGCGCGTCTTCCGCTTCATCCGGGGGCCCGTCTTCACCCAGATCCTCCTGGCGGACGAGATCAACCGCACCCCCCCCAAGACCCAGGCGGCCCTGCTCCAGGCCATGCAGGAGCAGCGGGTGACGGCCGGGGGGCAGACCCACCCCCTCCAGCCGCCCTTCTTCGTCCTCGCCACCCAGAACCCGGTGGAGCAGGAGGGCACCTACCCGCTGCCCGAGGCCCAGCTCGACCGCTTCATGTTCGAGGTCGGGGTGGACTACCCGACCTTCGAGGAGGAGGCCGCGATCGTGGTCCAGACCACCTCGGACTACGATCCGGTCCTGGCGAAGGTCCTCGACGCAAAGCAGATTCTCGCCTTCCAGGACCTGGTGCGCCGGGTGCCCGCCGCCCCATACGTGGTGGAGTACGCCGTCTCCCTGGCGCG
>JBBTDR010000681.1:0-2642 GCA_038042665.1 Nitrospinota bacterium | reverse complement strand
ACTTCGTGCACCGCTTCATCACCTCGGCTTTCCGGGCGGTGGAGGTGCCCGAGGCGCACGCCCGCCTGATGGCGGACGTCCTCACCAGCGCCGACCTGCGCGGCATCCGCAGCCACGGCCTGGGCCGGGTGCCCGCCTTCCTAGCCCGGCTGGAGAAGGGCGTCATCAACAAGCGCCCCCAGATGAAGCTCCACCCGGGCTCGGACGTGACCGCCGTCCTCGACGCCGACGGCGCCCTGGGCCCCGTGGGCGCCCACCGGGGGATGGAGGAGGCCATGGCCCGGGCCGCGCGGCACGGGGCGGGCTTCGTCGCCGTCCGCAACTGCAGCCACCTGGGCTACGTGGGCTACTGGGCCAAGATGGCCATGGAGCGCGGCTTCATCGGCATCGCCATGACAAACGGGGGCGGGGTCGTGACCCCCACCTTCGGCGCCGACCCCATCCTGGGCACCAACCCCATGAGCGTGGCCTTCCCGGGCGGGCCCGCCGGCCACAGCTACCATCTCGACATGGCCACCTCCTCGGTGGCGCGCGGGAAGGTGGAGACCTACCTCCGCGAGGGGAAGCCCCTGCCCAGGGGCTGGGTGTCGGAGGCCGCGGGGCGGGAACCCAGGCTGGACGAGAAGGGCATCCTCACCTTCGACGTGCCGCTGCTCCCCTTGGGCGGGGAGGGCACCGAGGGCGGGGGCCACAAGGGCTACGGCCTCTCCCTCATGGTGGAGCTCTTCTGCGGCATCCTCTCGGGCTCGGACCTCGGCGCCCGCATCGCGGGGGCCGGGGGCGACTCCGCCCCCGGGACCGGGCACTTCCTGGGGGCCATCCAGCTCTCCGGCTTCCGCGAGCCCGCCCAGGCCTACGAGCAGATGCAGCGGACCTTCGGCCACATCCGCAACTCGCGCAAGGCCCCGGGCCATGACCGCATCTACATCCACGGGGAGCCCGAGGCCATCGCCGAGGCGGAGAACCGCCGGCTGGGCGTCCCCGTCACCCCGGCCGTGCTCGAGCAGATGCGCAAGCTGAACGCCCGCCTCGGGCTGGGGTATGAGATCTAATTCCCGCGGGGAGACAGACGGCGGAAGCCATGTCCCGTAGGGGCGAGGCATGCCTCGCCCCTACGGAGACGAAGAGAGGTTGGGCGAAGAGAGGAATCAGGGAGGCAATCCATGAGTTCCCAGCGCGCGGCGATGCATGCGGGCGAGGCGGTGGCCGAGGCCCTCCGGGAGGAGGGCGTCGAGCGGGTCTACAGCGTCCCCGGCTCCCACATCCATCCCATCTACGACGGCTTGAGCCGGGTGCGATCCCTCCGGATGGTCACCTGCAAGCAGGAGCCGAACGCCTCCCTCATGGCGGACGCCTACGGCCGCCTGACGGGCAAGCCCGGGGTGTGCGTCCTGACCGCGGGCCCCGGCGGCGTCAACTCCATGGCCGGGGTGGCCCAGGCCTACGGCGCGGCCTCGCCCATGGTCCACATCGGGGGCGCGGTGCCCCTCAAGGCCGACATGGAGGCCTTCCACGGGGTGGACGAGCCCGCCTTCGTCCACGAGATGTTCCAGAAGATCACCAAGTGGAGCGCCCGGGTCGAGCGCATCGAGGACGTCCCCTCCGTGATGGCCAAGGCCTTCCACATCGCCCGGAGCGGCCGCCCGGGGCCCGTGCACGTCGAGCTCCCCCGCCTCTCGGACTACAGCGAGTACATCCTCCAGGAGCAGCCGGCCGTCCTCCCGGCCTACAAGCCCATCCCCGCCGTGGCGCCCAAGCCCGACCCCGGGGACGTGGACCGCTTCGCCCGGCGGCTCATGGCGGCCAAGTCCCCCGTCCTCGCGGCGGGGAAGGGGATCATCCGCAAGGGGGCGATGCGGGAGCTCTCGGAACTCTCGCTGAAACTCCAGGCCCCCGTCGTCTTCGCCCAGGACGCCATCGGGGTCATCCCCGAGGACCATCCCTTCTTCGCGGGCCACTTCTCCCACTACCGGAGCCACCCCCTCTGCACCGAGGCGCTCAGGCGGGCCGACCTCGTCCTCTCGGTGGGGCTGCGGGCGGGCGCCGCCGAGATGCGGGATCTGGGCGAGCGCGCCCCGGAGAACCACATCCTCATCGGCTTCGACGACGCCCCGGACTCCCGCTACCGGGGGGAGGACCAGCGCGTGGCCGACCCCAAGCTCTTCCTCGCCGCCCTGCTGGAGAAGCTCTCGAGCCACCAGCGGCCCCGGGACGAGGCCCTCATCCGGCAGATGGCCGAGCGCAAGGCCGCCATCCGCCGCGGCCTCGCCGCCAACAACGAGCCCCACAAGGGCGACAGCCCCATCTACCCCGGCATCGTCATGGACGCCATGAACGCCGTGTTGGACGACCGAGCCGTCGTCTCGAGCGACGTGGGCAACTGCCAGATGTGGGCCCGCACCTTCCGCCGCATCGCAACCCCCGAGTCCTTCATGCAGTCCGGCGTCTGGAATGCCATGAGCTATGGCCTGCCGACGGCCATCGTGGCCAAGATGGAGTTCCCCGGCCGCGACGTCGTGGCGCTTGCCGGGGACGGCGCGTTCCTGATGACCATCGGCGACCTCCCCACGGCCGCCGAGTACGGGGCGAACATCCTGATGGTGATCCTGAACGACGGCGCCTTCGGCCAGACCTTCATGCAG
>JBBTDR010000680.1:0-8655 GCA_038042665.1 Nitrospinota bacterium | reverse complement strand
GCGCCCTTCCAGAACCGCTCGTTCCCCGCCGTGAGGAGGAACTCCTGGATCTCCCGCTGATCCACCACGATGCGCACCCAGGTGTCCTCGACGGCGCGTATCTTCAGGGCGAGCTTCCCCTCCGCCGGAGGAGCCGGCGAGGGGGCGGCGGCAGGCGGCGCGGGCTGGGCCCCGGCAGCCGGAACCCGCGGATTTTCAAAATGATTTCCCGCCGCGGCCGGGGGCGCTTGGATCGGCATGGTGGGGGCGTTCCCGGGGCTTGGCCGGCCCACGGCGGCCAGGGCTTCATTTTTCTCGCTCGGGGCCAGGATGAGGCTTTGGGGCCCGGCGCCGGGCTTCGCGGGAGCCACCGCCGGGCGGCTCTCTCCGCTCCAGTTCGTGGCGGGCGCCTGCTCCGCGGGCGTCAGGAACGAGGGCATCTGCTTGAGCATGGGGCCGGCGGCCGCCTTCAGGCGCTCGGCCAGGCTGGTGACGGGCACGTACTGCTCGGTCTTCCCCCGCAGGGACCAGAAGACCACGCCGCTGATCAGGATGAGCGATGCGGCCGCCGCGAAGGGGATCCACATCTTGGGGTGGCCGCCCGGGCGCTGGGCGATCTGGGAGAAGACGATCGTCTCGCCGCTGCGCTCGGCTTCCTTCTCCGCCTCGCGGGGCTTGCCGAACTCGCGGTCGAACTGGCGCGCGGCGGCGTCCGAGTCCACCCCGATGGCGCGCGCGTAGGCGCGCACGAACCCCCGGGCGATCGGAACCGCGGGCAGGCGGCGGTAGTCGCCCGCCTCGATCGCCTCGAGGTAGAAGTTGCGGACGCGGGTCTGCTTTGATATCTCGGCGAGCAGAATCCCGCGCGCCTCCCGCTCTTGACGGAGGAACGGGCCCAGGCCCTCTTCAATCGTGGCTGTGACTTTCGCCATCACTCTTGCTTCCGTTGGTGCCTTCAGCCGCCAACACCAAACAATAATTCCCAAGAAAACAAATATATAGACTAAAGCCCTCAAAGTCAATGCTAAACCAATGGGGTAAAACCCTGCGCATCAAGGACTATTGCATCCGAAGAAGCGAAAGGACGGCGGGGGCGACCTCGCACAGGGTCAGCCCCTCCTCCCCCCCGGCGGGCCAGCCCTCCGCCGCCCGCCCCCAGAGCAGGACGGGCACGGGGTTGGCGGTGTGGGCCGAATGGCTCATGTCCTCGATGTTCCCGTGGTCGCTGCTGAGGATGAAGCCGTCCCGGCCGGGGTCCAATTCCCCGAGGGCGGCCCCCGCGAAGCGGTTCAGCTCGCCGAGCGCCCCGAGGGCGTCCTCCGCCGTCCCCCGGTGGCCCATGTGGTCGGTGTGGAAGTGCTCATAGACGAGCAGGTCGCGCCTGGCCGCCAGGCGGCCCAGGAGGCGGCCCGCCTCCTCGGAGGTGAGGATCTCGGCCTCCATCCCCTGCTCCACGATGAGCCGGTTCGTGAAGTCGCGGTAAACCGCCTCCCCCCGCCGCAGGTCGTCCAGGTTCTTGAGGGCGAGGCCCGCGCTCTCGGCCATGACGGTGGTGACCGAGCGGCGGCGGCTCATCCCCCGGGCGAAGAAGTTCGGGGTGTAGGCGTTGGCGAACTCCGCCCAGGCCCCGCGCTCGCGGGCCCGGCGGAGCAGGCCGTGACGGGCGATGACCGCGCGCAACTCCCGGTTGGGGAGACCCTGGAGGTGCCCGCCCACCTGGGCGGGAGCATTCACCCCCGTGAAGAGGGCGGTGCCCCCGGTCGCGCTCTGGGGGATTCCGGGCACGCCCAGGCAGGCGTCCGCCCGGAGGAGCCGGAAACCCTCCCCCAGGGGACAGGCCCCTCCCAGCGGGGCCAGCGGCCCGCCGGAGAGCAGGGAGAGGGGGTTGGAGGGCCCGGGCGGCGCCAGCCCCAAGCCGTCCACGAAGACGAAGAGAAGGGACATCCTACAAGGTGCGGCCCACGGCCTTGGCGAACACCTGGAGCTCCTCCATCAAGGTCTTGAAGACCTCCGGCTTGAGGGACTGGGCTCCGTCCGAGAGCGCCTTGGAGGGCTCGGGGTGCATCTCGATCATGAGCCCGTCCGCCCCGGCGGCGACGGCCGCCTTGGCCAGCGCCGGGACGAAGCGCCAGACCCCCGACGCGTGGCTCGGGTCCACCACGACGGGCAGGTGGGTGAGCTCCTTCAGGACGGGCACCGCGCTGATGTCCAGGGTGTTGCGGGTGGCCGTCTCGAAGGTGCGGATGCCGCGCTCGCAGAGGATGACGTTCGGGTTCCCCTGGCTGAGGATGTACTCGGCCGACATGAGGAGCTCTTCGATGGTGGTGGACATGCCGCGCTTGAGGAAGACCGTGTTCTTCACCTTCCCCACCTTCTTGAGGAGGGAGAAGTTCTGCACGTTGCGGGCGCCGATCTGGATGACGTCGGCGTAGGCGGACACGACGTCCATGTCCTCGGTGTCCATCAGCTCGGTCTGGATGGGCAGCCCCGTCTCCTCCCGGGCCTCGGCGAGGAGCTTGAGGCCCTCCTCGGCCATGCCCTGGAAGCTGTAGGGGGAGGTGCGGGGCTTGTAGGCCCCGCCGCGCAGCACATGGCCGCCCGCCGCCTTGACCGCCCGGGCGGAGGCGAGGATCTGCTCCCGGCTCTCGACCGAGCAGGGCCCGCCGACCACGACGATCTTCTTGCCCCCGATCTCCACCCCCCGGCCCATCGGGATCACGCTTCGCTCGGGCCGGCCCTCGATGCTGGCCAGCTTGTAGGGCTTGAGGATGGGGACGACGCTCTCCACCCCGTTGAGGCCGCCCAGGGACTCGAGCATCATCTTGCCCCGCTCGTCCCCCACCGCCCCGATGACGGTGCGCATCACCCCGCGGATGATGTGCTCCTTCAGGCCCAGCTCGTTGATGCGCTGGATGATTTCGTTGATCTCCTCCTCGGTCGCGCTCGACTTCATCACCACAATCATCGGAATCTCCTCTCGGTGCGCCCCGCCCGCCGTCCCGAATCGTTTTCTTGAAATCAAAAAAAACCGCCACGGGCTCGGCCCCGTGGCGCATGGCTTCAGGTCCAGGCAACCGGGGCGGCCAGGCTGTCCGCCCCCGGCCGCCTCGCCGGACTAGCCGAGGCGGGCGCGCGGACGGACGGGGGTAAAGCCGAAAAACGCGGCCCAGGCTCCCCGATCACCGGCCATCCACATGAGCGCCCACCTCCGGATCGTCCCAAAAGCGGGAGAAACTTTAGTCCCCTTCCCCCATTCCGTCAAGGGTGAGGCGAGAATTCCGGACCCACCGGCCCTCTACCCCTCCCGGGGCAGAGGGTAGAGGGCCTGGGGGGGCCGAAAATCACCTCAAGAAATCACCTTAAGAGTTAATTTCAATGCATTGTTTTTGCGAATTTTAATTATGACTTCGCCAAAGGAGATATCCCCTCCCAATCCAGGGTCCGGCGGCGGCCTCCCCGCCCGCCAGCCCGGGGCGGACATTCACGGAGGAGCCCCCCCTCCCCTCCTCCGCCCCCGGAGGCCTCGCGTTGACATCCCGAGGGGCGGGAGGAGATCATGCGCCCTGTCCTTCGGCCTCTTTCCGCGTCCGGCCCCGGAGCCCCCCGCGTGAGCATCCAGACCGAGACCTCCCTCCAGTTCGGCCTCAACGAGCCCCAGAAAATGCTGCGCCAGACCGTGCGGGCGCTGGCCGAGCGCCACGTCGCCCCCCGGGCCGCCGAGATCGACGAGCGGGAAGAATACCCCGAGGACATCTTCGAGCTCCTCAAGCGGCAGCAGCTCCTGGGGGTGTTCCTCCCCGAGGAGTACGGCGGCGCGGGCATGGGCTTCATGGGCGGGTGCATCGCCATCGAGGAGATCGCCCGCTTCTGCTCGAACTGCCCCCTCTTCATCGTCCTCAACATGCTCTCCAGCCGGGTCATCCACCTGAGCGGCACCGAGGCCCAGCGGCGGCACTACCTGACCGGCCTCGCCCGGGGGGAGCTGCGGGGCTCCTACGCCCTCACCGAGCCCCACGCGGGCTCGGACGCGGGCAACATCCGCACCCGGGCCGAGCGCCGGGGCGGCCGCTGGGTCATCCACGGCACCAAGTGCTTCTGCACGGGGCCCGACAAGGCCGACTTCCTCCTCGTGGCCGCCAAGACCGACCCCAACGCCGGCACCCGGGGCATCACCTACTTCATCGTCCCCAAGGGGAGCCCCGGCTTCAGCATCGGCCGCTTCGAGCGCAAGATGGGGATGAAGGGCTTCTCCACCTGCCTCCTCCACTTCGAGAACGTCGAGGTGCCCTTGGAGAACCAGGTGGGCGAACTCAACAAGGGCTTCCGCAGCGCCATGCTCGGCTTCAACCAGATGCGCCCCGCCATCGGGGCCCGGGCGGTGGGCCTCGCCCAGGGCTGCCTGGACTACGCCTCCAATTACGCCAAGGAGCGCGAGGCCTTCGGCCAGGCCATCGCCAACTTCCAGGCGATCCAGTTCCTCCTGGCCGACATGTTCATCGAGATCGAGGCCGCCCGCCTGCTCGTCTACCGCGGGGCCTCCCTGGTGGACGCCGGCCTCTACACCCGCGAGAACGCCCACTACTTCTCCGCCGCCAAGGCCTACGCCGCCGACATGGCCATGAAGGTGGCCATCGACAGCATCCAGGTCCTCGGCGGGGCGGGCTACATGAAGGACCACCCCCTCGAGCGCTTCATGCGCGACGCCAAGCAGATCCAGATCGTCGAGGGGACGAGCCAGATCCAGCGCCTCATCATCGCCCGCAACCTGCTCGGCCTCTGAGGAGCCGCCGGTGAGCCGGACGATCGAGATCCTCTCCCCCCTGGGCCCCGTGCGGGTGGAGGACCACCCCCTCGCCCCGCGCCCCGGGAGCCTCCAGGGGCTGCGCGTGGGCTTCCTCCACAACAACAAGCCGAACGGGGATGTCCTGCTCGCCCGCGTCGCCGAGCTGCTGGGCGAGCGCGCCTCCTTCACCGCCGTCTGGTGGCGCAAGGCGAACCCCACCCTCCCCGCGCGGGGCCTGGAGGAGTTCATCCCCCGGGTGGACGTCGTCGCCAACGCGGTGGGCGACTGAGGGAGCTGCACGTCGTGGAGTGTCCACGACTCGGTGACCATCGAGAGGGCGGGAATACCGACCGCCACCTTCTGCTCGAGCGCCTTCGCCGCCCTGGGGGCCAGCGAGCGCCAGGCGCTGGGGATGCCGGGGCTCCCCATCGTGGTGGTGCCTCATCCGGTCGGCGGCATCCCGCCCGAGGCCGCCCGCGCCCTGGCCGACGGCGCCATCGAGGAGGTCCACCGCATCCTCACCACCGAGGCGGAGGCGCTGCGCCGCGAGTACCGCGAGCGCGCCTACGCCACGCCCCGGCGCGTGGTCCAGCCCAAGCCCCTTTTCGCCTGAGCCCCCGCCTTTGACCGGACCGATCCCCCTCCTGAACGAGCGCCTCCGGGTGGCGGACACCCCCGAGGCCCTGCTGCGCCTGTTCGAGGCCCGGGGCTGGGGGGACGGCCTCCCCGCCGTGCCCCCCACCCCCGAGCGGGTGGAGAAGATGATCGAGGGCTCGGGCCTCGGCCCCGGGGTGGAGCTCGGCGTCATGCCCCCCCGCCAGGGGGTGGCCACGGTCGAGACGCTCGCGGTGAACGCCGTCCTCGCGGGCTGCCTCCCGGCCTACATGCCCGTCCTCGTGGCCGCCGTGCGGGCGGTGCTCGACCCCGCCTTCTCGCTGCACGCCATCCAGGCCACCACCCATCCCGCGGCCCCGCTTATCCTCGTGAACGGCCCCATCGCCGGGGAGCTGGGCATCAACGGGGGCTACGGCTGCTTCGGCCCCGGCCACCGGGCGAACGCCACCCTCGGCCGCGCCCTGCGCCTGGCCCTCCTCCACATCGGGGGCGCAAGCCCGGGCGCGCTCGACCGCTCCACCCAGGGCTCCCCAGCCAAGTACACCTTCTGCATCGCCGAGAACGAGGCCGAGAGCCCCTGGCCGCCCTTCCACACCGAGCGGGGTTTCGCGCGGGAGCGGAGCGCGGTCACCGTCATCGGAGCGGAGGGCCCCCACAACGTCAACGACCACGTGAGCCACGACGCCGGGGGCCTCCTCGCCACCCTGGCCGACACCATGGCCGTCATGGGGAGCAACAACTTCTACCTCCGGGGGGAGGTGGTGGCCGCCCTGGGGCCCGAGCACGCCGCCACCCTGGCCGGGGAGGGCCTCTCCAAGGCCGAGGTCCGCCGCGCCCTCCACGCGCGGGCGCGGAAGAGCGTCCGGCAATTGAGCCGGGGCGGCATGTGGGGGATGCGCGACTGGCCCCCCGCCCTGGAGGCCCTGGCGCAAGACCCTGACGCCATGATCCCCCTCGTGGACCGGCCCGAGGACATCCTCCTCCTCGTGGCCGGGGGGGCGGGCAAGCACTCCGCCTACCTCCCCACCTTCGGCCCCACCCGCTCGGTCACCGTCCCCGTGGAGACCCCCGCGGGGGCGCCCGCGCGTTGATTCCCTTTCGGGAAGGGTGCTAGGCTTACCTCCCTGTTTTTGAGGAGGATTCGCCATCGCCGAGAAGAATCCCGTCGCCGGCCGCCTGGTGATCATCCGGGGCGGAGGCGACCTCGCCACGGGCGCCGCCCACCGGCTCTTCCGCGCCGGCTTCCCAGTCATCCTGACCGAAGCCGAGCGGCCCACCATGGTCCGGCGCACGGTGGCCTTCGCCGAGTGCCTCTACGCGGGGAGCATCGAGGTCGAGGGCGTCGAGGCCCGGCCCGCGCGGGGCTGGACGCCCGGGGAGAAGCTGGCCTCCGCCCGCGCCCTGCTGGCCGAGGGCGTGGTGCCGGTGGTGGTGGACCCGGAGGGGGAGATCATCCCCCTCGCCCGCCCCGCCGCCGTGGTGGACGCCATCCTCGCCAAGCGGAACCTCGGCACCCGGCTGGACCAGGCCGAGGTGGTGGTGGCCCTCGGGCCGTGCTTCACGGCGGGGCTGGACGCCCACGCCGTCATCGAGACCGCGCGCGGCCACAACATCGGCCGGGTGATCCTGGAGGGCCCCGCCGAGCCCGACACCGGCGTCCCCGGCCCCGTCGAGGGCTTCACCACCGAGCGCCTGCTGCGCTCCCCCGCCGCGGGGCGCTTCGAGCCGCTCCGCCGGATCGGGGACCGCGTCGAGAAGGGCCAGGCCGTCGCCCGGGTGGGCGGCCAGGAGGTGAAGGCCCAGGTCTCGGGCGTCCTGCGCGGCCTCCTGCGCGAGGGCCTCGAAGTCACCCCGGGCTTCAAGGTGGGGGACATCGACCCCCGCGCCCGGCCCGAGCACTGCTTCACCATCTCCGACAAGGCGAGGGCCGTGGCCGGAGGAGTCCTCGAGGCCGTCATGATGTTCCTGTTCGGCGTCCATTCCGCCGCGGAGCGAAGCCATTGAGCATCGGCATCCTTAGCGAGACCATCGAGAATGGCACCTACCGGGTGGGGCGGAGCGCCGTTCCGATCAACCCCAACAAGGACAACCCGTTCGTCCCCGGCCCCCAGTTCTACCTCCCCGCGGGCGACACCCTGGAGCGCATCGCCTGGGCGGTGAGCCAGAACCTGCCCGTCCTCCTCATCGGGGAGACCGGGGTGGGCAAGACCCTCTTGGTGCGCCACCTCGCCCACGTCACGGGCAACGGCTTCCGCCGGGTGAACCTCAACGGTATGACCACGGTGGACGAGTTCGTGGGCAAGCTCATGATCAACGAGGGGGGCACCTACTGGGTGAACGGCATCCTGATCGAGGCGATGGAGGCGGGCGACTGGCTCCTGATCGACGAGATCAACGCCTGCCTGCCCGAGATCGCCTTCTGCCTCCACAGCCTGCTCGACGACGACCGCATGATCGTGCTCTCGGAGTACGACGGCCGCATCGTGCGCCCGCACCCCGACTTCCGGCTCTTCGCCAGCATGAACCCCCACGAGGACCGCCGCTACGGGGGCACCAAGCCCCTGAACGAAGCCCTCCTCGACCGCTTCCCGGTCACCATCCGGATGGACTACCTCCCCGCCGAGGCGGAGATCGAGGTGGTCATGCGCCGGAGCGGGAACGAGGACCGCCAACTCATCGAGCGCATGGTGCGCGTGGCCCAGGACGCCCGCGAGGCCATGCGCAACGAGAAGGTCTTCTGCACCTTCAGCACCCGGCGGCTCATCGACTGGGCGCGGATGGCGGCCCACTTCGACCCCATGGAGGCCGCCGCCTCGACCGTCTTCAGCAAGGTGAACCCCTTCGACGCCAAGGTGCTCGAGGACATCCTCGACAACCACTTCTGACCCATGGAACGCCGCCGCGCCCGCCTCGAAGTCCTCGCCCAGGTCACCACGCACGACTACAACCTCGCCCTCCGCTACGGCGACGCCGCGAGCCAGGAGGGCGAGACTATCCGCATCGAGGACCCCGTCCGCACCCTCTCCCGCCTCGGCGGGGACCTGGAGGACGAGCGCGTCCTCCGCTACCAGAAGGGCATGACCCTCATCGAGGTGGCCCACCGGCGCGAGGGCACCCTGCGCTGGGCCGCCCGCGCCGTCATGGAGAGCGAGAAGCGGCCCGGCTTCTTCCAGCTCTGGCACGCCCTCGAGGACGCCCGCTGCGAGAACCGCCTGGCCGGCTCCCTCCCGGGCACCCGCAAGAACTTCCGCGCCTTGATCCGCCCCGTCCTCGAGGAG
>JBBTDR010000679.1:0-2079 GCA_038042665.1 Nitrospinota bacterium | reverse complement strand
GATGAGGCCCGCGTGTTCCGCCGCTGAGAGATCGAAGTCCACCGTCTGCTGGCCCGTCACCATCGGGTGGCCGGGGGGCAGGTCGGTGTGCCAGGAGTAGTTGTCCCATCCCCTGGCCCCCAGCGCCTGCTCGGGGCCCACCTTCCGGATCCAGGCATCCAGCAAGGCGAGCGAGTTGGCCAGCCGGTAGTGGCCATACACCCGGGTCGCCCCCAAGAGAGGCATCCCGCCCCGGAGCTTCACCGTCTGGGTTCCCGCCCCCTGCGTGGCCTCCACCATGTCGGGGTCGTACCCCTGGCGGCGGAGGAGGTCCTTTCCCGCTTCCCCGCTATAGGTCGTGGCGATGTTGACCAGGGCCTTGGCCGTGATCTCCAGCGCCTGGTCCCAGCCCACTTTCACCCACTCGTCGGTCCCGCGCTGGAAGAACTCGGCCGAGGGGCGCCCATCGGCGCCGCGGGGGAACCCTTGCTCGGCCCACCGGAGATAGCCCCGCCGCACCATGGGGGCCTTCACGCGCCGGTCCCCGTAGAAGCGGCGCATTATGGTGAGCCCCTTCTGGCAGCAGCGCGGGTCCCAGCGGTGCGTGGCGCGGTTCCCATAGGCATCCGCCGCCTTGCCGTAGCCGTAGGTGGGTTCGATGCGGACGATGACGCCGTTCCGGACATAGGCTTCCAACAAACAGTTGTGGGTGTCATTGGGGGCGCAGAGGAAGGTGAACCTGGAGTCGTGGCGCCAAATGTCCCGATACACCGTCTCCCAGTTCCGGTTCGGGTATTGGGCCAGCGGGTTATCGATCTTGACCGGCTCGAGAAACTGGCCCAAGGCGAGTTTCGAGTCCAAGAGCGAGGCCGCGGTTGTTCCCAGCGAGATGGAGACGATCTTGATGAAGTCGCGCCTGCTGAGCTGAGCCATATCCCGCTCCCTTCCGTGTCTGCGGTCGTCCGCGCGCCTCCGATTGCCCGTGGAGACGCTCCTCACTCCAAGTTAGGGCCCGCATCTTCCCCCGGGAACCTGCCGTGTGGTTTTCAAAAACCATGTTCTCTCAGGATCTTTCCCGGGCCGTTTTTCAAAATTCCGCAGCTGGATTCACTCCGCCCGTGAAAGAGCAAAACCGCGCCGCCACGGCGTCCCCCGCGGGGGCGGCGGGTTCTTTCGGCTTGGAATCGTTTGATGATGGACTCCTCGGCATCGTTTGTGAGGCGCGGGTGGCGCACTTGAAGCAAGAGGGCACCACCTAGTATTCATAATATAAGATATATTTATCTTTTTTCAAGTCTTTTTTCCAGCCCGCCCCTTGCCCCAATACTTCTTCCGCGGCATCCTCGTATGCGCAAAGCCCTGTTTTTACAGGTCTTCTCGCAGAGCTGAAAACCTCCGGCACGGGTTATGAAGTGACCCGGGAATTCTCACCAATCTCTTATGCGAGGTGGGAATTAGGAGGCTGGCGGCCTTGGGGGATGAAAAAGGACTTGGCGAGGCCCCGGGGCCGGCCGGATGCTTGGGACTCCTCGGCGTGAAAGACCTCGGCCGCTTCATTGAACTGCCAAAGGACCGGACTCGTGAACCACAGGTTCAATCTTTCCCATCTCCCGCATGGCTTTTGGAATCGGACTGCGAATCAGAAACCCGGGGTCCGAACCTCTCCAGGCACGCCGGGAAAATCAAGGGCCCGCGGCGGGAGCCGCGGGCCCTTGATCCGTTCAAGGACCGTTATCGAAAACCGGTTTCACCGGGGCGGGCCGGGGAGGCCTCCGGGCCTCACTGTGAGCGGGTTGTCCTCTGGCCCGCGGGCATCATGGGGCGGTGGAACCACCGGGGGACAGGTCACACCGGCGCCCGGCCCGGGCGGACCTCACTTCTCGGGCAAGGTGTGGGAGTAGGCCAGGATGTCCAGCACGTCTTGCAGGCTCCACCCGAGCTCCACCCCGGTGGGCATGGGCGGCTCTGATCCCGGATGGCCGAGGCGGGTCTTGTGGACGAACTCCCAGGGATTCTGCTTCGCGATGGTCCCGACGTACTCGGGGGCGTCCGGCTTTCCAAAGTTCAGCTTCTTCCCGTCCGGTCCGTGGCAGGCGGCGC
>JBBTDR010000678.1:0-5679 GCA_038042665.1 Nitrospinota bacterium | reverse complement strand
AACCATGGGGGACGGAACCACCTCAAATCTCAACTAAGATTGGGACACTCTCCCCAAATGAGCCAGCTCAAGTTTCATTTCGTATTTTCCCTTGCCATCAGTAATCCTGGCAAACACCGTCATAGGAAAAGGGACTGGAAACGTACGAACATGCAACCGGTCGAATATCCCGATGAGACTCTTCTTGTCGGTGTCTTTGTCGGTGATGACTTGCTCGCAAACCAGCATGGCCAGCAGCACCGGCATGGGCCCCTGAACCGTGGTCCCTTCGCCAGCTGCCATCCCACCCTCCAAGCAAGTGATAATTCCTATCCAACCCTCGCACTTTATAAATTGTACCCCTTATGGGCGCTTCGACCAATCAGCGCCAAATGGCGAGAGCCCCTATTTTCGCACACCCGGAGGGGCGGGAAAACGGGGCCGGGTCCGGGGAGCCCGCCCCCGCCCGGGCCGTGCTATGATTTCCCCCGGCAGCCCGGCCTCTTTCACCTGGCGCGGAAGCCCCATGGACGACACCGCCCCGCAGCTCGTTGACCGCCTGGAAGCCCTCGAGCTCGAGGTGCGCCAGCTCCGCCGGGTGCAGGAGTGCACCGCCGCCCTCATCGGCTCGCTCGACCTGGCCGAGACCCTCGACGCCATCCTCCGCACCGCGCTCGACGTGGCCGGCGCCCGCCAGGGGTCGGTGCTCCTCTACGAGCCCGGGCGCACCCACCTGCGCATCGCCCACGCGGTGGGGCTGCGGGAGGAGACCATCCGCGCGGCGCGCATCGCCGACGGGGAGGGCGTCTCGGGCCGGGTGGCCCAGAGCGGCCAGCCCATCCTCGTCGAGGACATCGACCGCGACCCGCGCTTCAGCGAGCGCCGCCGCCGGGAGGATCGCTCGCGCTCCTTCGCGAGCCTCCCCCTCCCCTACCGCGGCCGCACCCTCGGGGTGATGAACCTGAGCCACCCCGAGGAGGACAGCCCCTTCCGCGCCTCCTTCCTCCCCTGCCTCTCCGCGCTGGGGCACCAGGCGGCGGTGGCCGTCGCCCACGCCGAGCTGCACCGCTCCCTCCTCGAGAAGGAGCGGCTCGAGCAGCAGATCGGGCTCGCGCGCGCCATCCAGGAGAGCTTCATCCCCCCCGTCCTCCACCTGACGGGCGGGGGCTTCGAGTTCGCGGGCCGCAGCGAGAGCGCCCGGATGGTGGGCGGGGACTTCTACGACGTGGTGGAGGCGCCGGGGGGAGGCCTCGCCTTCTTCCTGGGGGACGTCTCGGGCAAGGGGGTGCCGGCCGCCCTCTACATGGCGCGCCTGATCAGCGACCTGCACCACGCCATCGGGGTGGACCCCGGGCCCGTGGCGGTGCTGGCCGCGCTGAACGAGGCCCTCCTCAAGCACGGCCGGCGCGGGATGTTCGTCCCCATGGCCTATGGCGTCACCGAGCCCGGGCAGGGCAGGCTCCGCCTCGCCCTGGCGGGCCACCCGCCCCCGCTCGTGCGCCGGGCGGACGGCTGGGCCTCCCCCCTCGAGCTCCCCTCCGCCTCCCCGCTCGGCATCCTCTCGCCGGCCAGGCTCCAGGCGGCCGAGGTGGAGCTGCAAGGAGGCGAGGTGCT
The DNA here is from genome assembly GCA_038042665.1 of Nitrospinota bacterium. GTDB lineage: Bacteria > UBA8248 > UBA8248 > UBA8248 > UBA8248 > 2-12-FULL-69-37. The sequence continues at coordinate 4,086 of JBBTDR010000678.1, read as the reverse complement.
GATCCTCTACACCGACGGGGCGACCGAGGCCCGGGGCGCCTCGGAGGGGGACTTCACCGCCGATCGCCTCGCCCAGGCACTCGAGCAGGCCGGGCGGAGCGCCGACGGGGTGGTGGACTTCCTCTTCCGCCGCCTCAAGGAATTCACGGGCGAGGGCCCGGCCCGGGACGACATCACCCTCCTGGCCCTCAGGGCGCACTGAGGCGGGGCCCCACCACCCCCCCACGACACCCCTCCCCCCCATGAAGGGGGGGAGGCTGGCAAGCAAACGCAAGCAGCCAGAGGGACCGCCCCCCCCGGGGGGGAGGGATGACGCCCGCGAGGGCGGCCGAAGCGACGATGGGGGGTGGTATCTAGATGGCGGGGCCCTACCACCCCCGCACCGCCTTGAAGCTTTCCCCCTCCTGGCGCAGCGCCTGAAGCTGGCCCGAGCGGAGCGCCCAATCGGCGTCGAGCAGAGTGCGCGCCGCGTCCTTCTCGGCCTGGGTGGCGCCGGCCTTGTACTGGATCACGTAGAGGGCCGCGAGCATCTCCTCCACCTTCCGGAGCATGGCCTGAAGCGCCGAGGCCGCGTCGCCCCCCCACTGGGGGGCCAGGAGCGCCCGGACGCGCCGGGCCGTCACCCGGTCCACGTCTTTGGCCGAGGCGACCGCCTCGCCCTGGAAGAGGATGGGCGCGGGGTTGTGCGCCGCCGCCCTGGCCAGGACGGCGTCCTTGGCGGCCTGGGGGAGGGCCTCCGAGAGCCGCAGCTTCCCGCCCGCCACGGCCACCCCGTCCCCCAGCCCGGCGGCCCTCAGTTCCTCGAAGAAATGCGGTCCCAATGGCATGGCTTATTCCCCTCTTCCTTGAGCCACAAGTGGCGCATGAGTTTTTGCAGCGTGAACCATTCCCGCCGCATCGCCCCTTCCAGCTCAGGCGGCAGCTTTTCCTCCATCCCTCACCCCTCGTATTCGATGCGCAGCTTGGCGAACGAAATGGTCCCCGTCCCGCCCGAAACGACCAGGATGTTGTTGACATTGAAGGTTCCCGCAGCCTGGGCATATCTGCGCTCGACAAACAAGCAAGTCCGGTTGCCGCCGGTCGAGGGCGTGTACTGGCACGTCGTGTCCGCCGAGTTGGCGGTGCCCACCAGCGACGAGTTCAGATCAAGCCCCGCGGAGGTTGACTGTCCGGCCGTGTTGCCGTCGAAAGAGCCTGCCCAGCGGGCGAACATTTCGTCCGCCGCGCCGAAGGAGACGGCCCGGGTGTCCAGCAGGCTCACCCAGGTCACGGAGGCCGTGCTCCCCGTGGCGGCCCGCTCATGGTGCTTGCGGACCCGGTTCCAGAAGGAGCGCACGTTGATGTCCGTGGCGTTGGAGAACTGGGTCGAGCCGTTCGTCACGGCCACCCCGGCCAGGGTCCGGGTCACGTCCCCGCTCTTGGTGGGGAACCCCTGGTTGTCCAGGGCGAATCCCGTGGTGGAAAGCTCCAGGGCCACGGCCCCGGCGTTGTCCCGGGCGTAGACCCAATAGAGCGTGTTGGCCGAGAGGCCCGTGGTGTCGATGGTCACCCCCGCCGCCGGGATGGCCAGCCCGTACCTTCTCCCGGACCCGTCCTTGAAGGGGCAGAGGGACCCGTGCGCGGCCAGGCCGTTCAGCCAGGCGCCCGAGTTCACGGCGGGCCGGAAGATGAGGACCGTGGCGGAGCTGATCTCCAGATAGCCCGCGCAGTGGATGGGGAGCTTGTCGAGGTTGTGCCGGCCGTCCACGTGGTGCTCGACGATGAAATCCCGGCCGACCACCCGGGCCTTGGTGGGGTGGCCGCCCCCCACCGCCTCCTCGGTGTACTGCGCCGTGACGTCCGCTCCGATGGGCATCTGTTCCTCCTTTCGCTGCCCCGCCATGTAGGGTCGTATTGCGATACGCCCCTACGGGGAGGGGTGGTTGAATTACGCGTACAGCGCCGTGTCCCGCTGGGCCCCGAGGAGGGTTCCTCCGCCCAGGGTCCATGAGCCGTCCAGCCGCCTGGCCCGCGTGAGGAAATACCCCGTGTCCCGGATCTCCAGGGTGAGGGCCTGCTCCCGGAGGTCGGCCTCGGCGGAGATGACCTGGCCGATCTGGTTGATGAGGGGCTCCAGGTCCGCGCTCCGCATCCAGGACACCGAGAAGGCCACGTAGTCGTCCCCCTCGGCCTCCAGCGCCCGGAAGGTCGTGTCCCGGATGGTCAGCACCCGGGCGGGCTCCCGGAAGCGCTCGACGATGCGCCGCTGGATGGCCTGGGCGGCCGCGCCGTCGCGCACCCAGTGGAGCTCCAGCCGCCCGCCGGCGGGCAGGCGCGCCCCGTAGAGGGCCTGGGAGGCGGCGTCCCGGGTGGCCTCGCCGCCGTCGTGCCGCTTCATCCGGCCGTCGAGGGGCGAGAAGTTCTTCCCGTAGAGGAGGGGGACCTGGTTCACCACCGAGTCGCGCGTCACCCGCGCCTCCACCGAGGCCAGGTCGAAGGAGGGCAGCGCCTTCACCGGATAGAGCGTCCCCGTCTCCGCCCCGGCGAGGACGACGCGCAGCCGCCCGAAGGGGTCCACCTCGAAGCGGCCGAGGAAGTCCCCCAGGAGCTCGGTCAGGACGTCCGCCGGGGAGCGGTCCTCCTGGATCACCCCCGCCGCCTTGTAGCCGGCCGCCGCCGCCACGGCGAAAGAAAGCGCCCGCGGGTCGATGTCCCGGGCGGAGAAGCCCCAGACGTTGACCATGAGGTCCTCCGCGGCCCGCACCGGGTTCTCGATGAGGGCGCCCGAGGCGTCCTTCTTCCCTTTGCCGATCGCCTCGACGAACTGGCTGGGCGCCGCCGAGAAGGCGGCGGTGGCGATCACCCCCTGGCCCTGGAAGTCGTTGGCGAGGTTCAGGGTGTAGTTCCCGGCCGGGATCTCCCCGGCGCCGTCGAAGAGCTTCACGCTCCCGTGGATCGCGTGGCCCGCCACGCAGTACGTGCCCGCCCCCGCCGTGTCGATCTTGGGGCAGCGCCAGACGCCGCGCTCCACCCCCTGGATCGTCGTCAGGTCCCCATAGACGAGGGGGAGGGCGTCGCCCCCGTTCTCCGGGCTCGCGTAGCGCGAGGCCCGCGCGATCCGGTGGGGGTCGCCGAGTCGGTCCTTGGTGAGATCGGCCATCTAGATTCCACCCCCCATCGCCGAATGCTCTTGGGTCCCCAAGCGGCCTGCCGCTTGGGTGGGGCTCCCTCCCCCCATGAGGGCCAAGCTATCGCTTGTCACCGCCGATTTTCCCCTTCCCCCTTCAAGGGGGGAGGTGCTGGGGGGATGGTGTCGAGGTAGACAGATTCCACCCCCCATATCGCGTTCCCCTTCCGTAGGGGCGAACGGCGTTCGCCCCGATCTAAAACCGGGGCGTATGCCATGCTTCGTCAGGTCCGCCATGTCAGCCTGCCCCTGTAGGGGCGAACGGCGTTCGCCCAGGTTTTAGAAGCGGGCGAGGCACGCCTCGCCCCTACGGAAATCAAACCCCCTACGCCCCCTCGCAGTCGAGGATCACCGCGTCCTTGCGCTCCAGCACGCGCCGGACGGTGAAGGAGGCGAGCGGCAGCACGTCCTCCAGCCCCCGCCCCGCGAAACCCACCCGCACGTCGAGCCTGCCCCCGACCACGGGCTCCTGGGCCAGGATGCGGCTCATCCGCGGGTGCCCCGCCACGTCGGACTCGTTGGAGAGGACGAGCTGGAGACCCGAGAGCTCCTTCCCCCCGAAAGTCTCCAAGGGCGAGAGGGCGGGCGCGAAGCCCTCCCGGAAGCTCCCCCCGTCCACCACCCAGTCGTGCATCCCGAGCAGCACCTCCGAGCCCTCGCCGAGCCCGACCGAGCCGCCCAGGGTCCAGGTCCCGTCCAGGAACCAGACCCCCCCGCCCTGGCCCACCAGGGCGTCCGGCGGCAGGGTGCGGCAGAAGACGCGCCGCCCGTGGGCGTTCGTGAGGTGGTAGAGCACGAGGGCGCGCTTGCCCTCGCCGTGCTGGGCGAGGTCCCCGATGGCGTTGTCGGTTGCCTGGCGCATCAAGCCCCCCGATCAAACCTCTCTCACCGCGCCGGCCTACGCGGTCCTTGTCCCAACA
>JBBTDR010000677.1:0-2513 GCA_038042665.1 Nitrospinota bacterium | reverse complement strand
GGGGGGGCGCCCCGCCCCCCCGCCGGCGCCTGGCCGGCCGCGGAGGCTAGACGCCGAACTTCTTCCGGAACATCTCCCGGATTTCCTTGGACTTCGCCTGCACCTCGTCCTCGCCGATCTCGATGAGCTTCAGCCCCTCGAGGGAGGGCAGGCCCTCGGGATACTTGACCGCGGGGTGGCCGACGTGGAGGCCGTCCTCTACGAGGAGCTGCTGGGCCTCCCGGCTGAAGAGGAAGTCCGTGAACACCTCGGCCGCGCGGGGGTGGGGCGCCTTCTTGAGGACCGCGTGGGGCGAGGAGATGACCGCCACGCCCTCCTTGGGGAGGACCATCTTGAGGGGCTCGCCCTTCTTGATGTCGCCGAAGATGTTGTAGGCGGCGGTGCCGGCGACGACGTGGGCCTCGCCCCGGGCGACCAGCGGGATGGTGGCCACGGCGGACTGGACCACCTTGGGCTTCAGGGCCGCCAGCTTGTCGTAGTAGCCCCAGCCGTGCAGCTTCACCAGCGAGAGCATCCCCACCGTGATCACCCCGCTGTAGGAGGGGTGGGCGTGGGCGAGCAGGCCCTCCCAGCGGGGGTTCAGGAGGTCGGTCCAGGTCTGGGGGGCCTCCTCGGGCTTGACGAGCTGGGTGTTGTAGGCGAGCACGTAGACGCTCGCCCGGAGGATGTTCCAGGCGCCGTCCTTGGTGGTGAAGGAGGGGATGAATTCGCCGCTCCCCTGGAACTTGTAGGGGCGCAGGTGCTCCTTCTTGAGGGTGACGAAGTGGCCGATGTCCGAGGTGTGGAGGACGTCGGCCTCGAACACCCCGCCCTTGGCCTCCTGCAGATAGCGCTGGTAGAGCTTCACCGAGCCGTCCCGGTGGAGGACGCAGGTGATCCCCAGCTTCTTGTCGTTGAACAGCTTGCAGACCTTCTGGGCGACGGAGAGGGAGAGCGAGGAGTACCATACGACCTGGCCCTCCTTCTTCGCGGCCCCCATGTCCGCGGCCTCGGGAGCGGCGGGGGCGGTGAGCCCCCATGCGGCGATTGCGGCCAGCAAACCCCGTAGAGCGCGCCTGAGCGCCATGGCTCCTCCTTCCCGCGGACGCCCCCCTCGACGCAGGCGCGTCCGCCCCTGGAGAGAATCCCCCCGTATTCCCTCTTGCCCTGGGCCCTCCGCGGCAAGAGGATGGTTTCGGATGCAGCGGCCCGCCTCATGAACGCCGGCGTTCCGCTCCCCCGTGTGGATGGCCGATTTTAGCAGAAAAGCCCCCCCGATCGAGCCAAAATCCTGAAGGGAGGGAGGGGGCAGGGGGAGAGAGACGCCTTTCACCGGGCTCCCTCTCCGCCCCAGCCATCCCCCGGCGGGGGAGGGAGGGGAGCAGGAACCAGCCTGAAAATGAGGCGAGGGCGATCGGGCGGGGAGGGGATATCTTCGCCTGGGGGGGGCCTCTGGCTGGGGCCTGTAGGGGCGAACCTCGTGTTCGCCCTGGGATCGCCCGCAGGTGTTCGCCCTGTGTCCCCTGATGCGGGGCGAATACAAGATTCGCCCCTACGGGAGGAATGACCCGCGGAAAGGAGCTTGTCGCGGGAAATAACGGGAATTGATGGGAAAAGCGCATCAAAATCGCCCCTGGCGCGGCCACGGCGAGGGTTAGGCCCCTCCTTCCTTGGGGCCGCCGGGGAAGGGCTTGTCCCCGGCCTGGGGGCTCTCCCCCGGCGGGGCGCCCTGGGGGGGCTTGGGCTCGGCCCAGACGAGGGTGCGGTAGGGGGAGGGAATCTCGATGCCGCGCGCGTCGAAGGCGTTCTTGATGCGCCGGTGGAACTCGCGCCGCACGGGCCACTGCTTGAGGGGCCGGGTCTTGAAGCGGCCCCGGATGACGATGGCGGAATCGGTGAACTTGTCGAGCCCGGCGACCTCGGGCGGCGCGAGGATGACGTCCTTCCACTCGGGGTCCTCCCGCATGCCCTCGGCCACCTCGCGGATGAGGGCGATCACCTCGTCCACGTTCTCGCGGTAGGCCACCCCGATGTCGAAGACGGCCTGGCTGTACTCCTTGGTGCGGTTGGTGACGACGTCGATGGCCCCGTTCGGGATGACGTGGACGTTGCCGTCGTAGTCCCTGAGCCGCACCGAGCGGAGGTTGAAGCCCTCGACGAGGCCGCCGATGCCCTTCACCACCACCACGTCGCCCACGGCGATGTTGTTCTCGATCAGCATGAACACCCCGGTGATGACGTCCTTGACCAGGGACTGGGCCCCGAAGCCCACGGCCAGGCCCACGATCCCGGCCCCCGCGAGGAGGGGGGCCACGTTCACCCCGAGGGTGGCGAGGACGTTGACGGCCGCGAAGCCGATGACCGTCCACTTGAGGATGGAGAGGGCCAGGGGGAGGAGGGTGCGGTGCTGGGGGCTGGCGGGGAGGGGGTTCCCGCCCGCGTCCTTGCGCCCCGAGAGGAGGTACTCCACCAGGCCCTGGGCCAGCTCGATGACGCCCGCGGCCACGGCGAGGGTCACGGCGATGCCCAGGAGG
>JBBTDR010000676.1:2813-5153 GCA_038042665.1 Nitrospinota bacterium | reverse complement strand
CCTCGGCACGGTTCTCGTGCATGTCGACAACGGGCCGGAGGCGCGGACGCGCATTGAGCAGGGAGCGTTCCGTGCCGTGCTTGCCGTGCCCCTCGTGGTCCAAGGGCGAGTGCTCGGGGCGCTCGGGGTCGGGGCGCTCGGGCGCGGGGCGGGGGGGAGGGGTCTCCTCCTCCTCTGCCTCATAGCCCCGGACCGATAACCTCCGGTCCGAGACCTTGAAGCTTTTTTCTTCCTCCGCCATCGTTCCCTCTCGAAAATCAGCGTCCGGGCCGGGTGCCCCCGGCCCGTCAGCCGGCGGCTAGGCGTCGCAATCCAAACACCTTGCTCAGGGGGTCACCGTTCCCCGCCCGGCCTTCGCCGGGCTTTGCTCCCCCCTCTCCCATGGGGAGAGGAGGAGAAACCGGCCCGCCCAGGAGTGAACAACCTGTTGCGGCTTCACGCCTAGGCGTCGCCCAGGCGCATGGCGCCCCCCAGCCAGCCGCGCAGACGATCCCACAACCCGCCCGCGATGTCGAGGAGGCCCTTCTTGAGGCCGCCGGCCACCTTTTCCTTGCTCCCGGCCCGCTCCCCCTCCAGGGCGGCCAGCTCGCGGAAGAGCTTCTCCTCCCTGGGGTTCAGCCGGGTGGGAGTGCGGACGACGACCTGGACGATGTGGTCCCCCTTGGCCTTGCGCCCGACGAGGGGGAAACCCTCCCCGCGCAGCACCAGGGTCTCCCCGGCCTGGATGCCCCGGGGGACCTTGAGCTTGGAGGTCCCGTAGAGGGTCTTCACCGCCACCTCGGCCCCGAGGGCGGCCTCGGAGAAGGTGATGTCCAGGCGGCCGAGAACGTTCTGGCCGTCCCGCTGGAACTCCGGGTGATCGAGGAGGGCGACCACCACGAACAGGTCCCCCGCCGGCCCCCCGCGCTGGCCGCCCTCGCCCTCCTCGCGCAGGCGCAGGCGGCCGCCGTGGTCCACCCCGGCCGGGACCTTCACCTTCACCCGGCGCTTCTCGGGACGCCGGCCCCGGCCCCGGCACTCGGGGCAGCGCTCGGCGACGACCTGGCCCGAGCCCCCGCACTCCGAGCAGGCGGTGCTGTAGGTGATGAAACCCTGGCGGAAGCTCATCTGGCCGGCCCCCCGGCAGGCGGGGCAGCTCTTCACCGCGCCCGCCTTGGCCCCCGTGCCGCCGCAGTAGGCGCACTCGGCCGCGCGCTCGAACTCGAGCTCCCGCTCCACCCCCTGGGCGGCCTCCTCGAAGGTCATCTCCAGGTTGTAGACGAGGTCCCGGCCCCGCTGGGGGCCGTTGCGGCGGCGGCTCCCCCCGCCGAGGCCAAAGATGTCGGAGAAGATGTCCCCGAAGGAGGAGAAGATGTCCTCGAAGCTCGAGAAGCCCTGGGGGCCCAGCCCCCGGAGGCCGTCCGCGCCGTAGCGGTCGTAGGTCTGGCGCTTCTGCGGATCGCCGAGGACCTGATAGGCCTCGGACGCCTCCTTGAAGGCCTCCTCGGCCCGGGCGTCCCCGGGGTTGCGGTCGGGGTGGTACTGGAGGGCGAGCTTGCGGTAGGCCTTCTTGATCTCGGCCTCGTCCGCGCCCCGCTCCACCCCCAGGACTTCGTAGTAACCGCGTTTCGCCATTGCCGCTCCCTGTCCAGCCGGACGGGCAAAGGGTTGAACCTACAACGGGTTGGAAGAGGATTCAAGGACCGCGGGCACCCTCAGCCCCCGCCCCCGGCCCGCCTCCCGACGGCCACCCGGCTGGGCCGGATCATCTCCTCGCCCAGCCGGTAGCCCTGCCCCAGCTCCTCGACCACCACCCCGTCCTGGGCGGGGTCGGCGACCTCCCGCGTCATCACCGCCTCGTGGACCGAGGGGTCGAAGCGCTGGCCCACGGCCTGGATGGGGACCACGCCCTGGGACGCCAGCTCCTGGAAGAAGCGGCCCTGGATCAGCTGGATCCCCTGGATGAGGCTCTCGGCGGAGCCTCCCGCGCCGGCCGCGGCCACCGCCCGGCCCAGGTCCTCGGCGATGGTGAGGAAGCCCGCGACCATCTGCTTGCGGGCCTCGAGGGTGCGGCGCTCGAGCTCACGCCCCTGGCGGGCGCGGAACCCGGCGGATTCCTGGTTGAGCCGCTCGATGTGCTCCTTGAGCTTCTCCTCGGCGAGCGCCACCTTGCGCTCGAGCTGCTCGACATAGGTGGGCACCGTCCTCGGGGGCTCGGCGGGCCCGGCCTGGGCCGAGTCCCCGTTCTCGCCGTACTTGCGCCGGCGATCCACCACCTTCGCCCCCGAAGGGGCCTCGGGCACCTTCGCCCCCGAAGGGGCCTCGGGCACCTTCGCCCCCGAAGGGGCCTCGGGCACCTTC
>JBBTDR010000676.1:0-2713 GCA_038042665.1 Nitrospinota bacterium | reverse complement strand
CGCCCCCGAAGGGGCCTCGGGCACCTTCGCCCCCGAAGGGGCCTCGGGCACCTTCACCCCCGAAGGGGCCTCGGGCACCTTCGCCCCCGAAGGGGCCTCGGGCACCTTCGCCCCCGAAGGGGCCGCGGGGCTCTCCGCGCCGCCCCTGGGGCGCGCCTCGGGCGGCGGGGCGGATGGCTCCTGGCCCCCTTCGCCCGAGCGGATGTCAACCCGATCTTCCATCAAACCGGACCTCCTGCCTTACGCGGACCTCATCGCATCTCCAGCAGCCGCCGGACGCGCTCCTCGATGGGCGGGTGGGTGCTGAAGAGGCTAGCGAGGCCCCCGCCCGTCAGGGGATTCACGATGTACATGTGGGCGGTGGCCTCGGTGGCGCAGGGCAGGGCCTCCTGGCGCGAGGCCGCCTCCAGCCGCTGGAGGGCCGAGGCAAGCGAGCGCGGGGAGCGCGTGATGCCGGCCGCCGTGGCGTCCGCCAGGTACTCGCGCGAGCGGCTCACCGCCATCTGGAGCAGGGTGGCCGCGATGGGGGCCACGATCGCCGCGAGGATGAGCCCGATCACCCCCCCGCCCCCGCCCTCCTCGCCGTTCCTGCGGTGGCCGCCGAAGAAGGCGGCGAACTGGGCCATCTGGGCGATGTACATGATCGCGCCCGCCAGGGTGGCCGCCACGGTGCTGATGAGGATGTCGCGGTTCTTGATGTGGGCCAGCTCGTGGGCGGCCACGCCCTCCAGCTCCTCGCGGCTGAGGACGTTCAGGATCCCCTCGGTGAAGGCCACGGCGCCGTGCTCGGGGTCGCGCCCGGTGGCGAAGGCGTTGGGGACGCCCTCGGGGATGACGTACACCCGCGGGGCGGGCAGCCCGGCGCGGCGCGCGAGGCCGGCCACCATGCCGTGCAGCTCGGGCGCCTGCTGGGGGAGAACCTCCTGCGCCCCCGTGCTCGCCAGCACGATCCGGTCCGAGAACCAGTAGCTCACCCCGTTCATCGCCAGCGCGAGGATGAGCGCGACGGCGAGCCCGCCGCGCCCCCCGAGCAGCTGTCCGATCCAGAGGATCAGCGCGGTCAGAAGCCCCAACAGCAGATAGGTCTTGAGGGAATTGGTGCTCACCTGTCTCTCCGGGTTACCCGTACCAGTTTGGCGGCTCTGGCCGGGATCAGGGCGGCCTGCGCGGCCGTCGCGTCCTCCATGCGGGCCTTGAGCTCCTCGAGGGCCTCGCTGTGCAGCAGCTCCTCCATCTGGTTCAGGCGCTCCACCGCCTCCACGAGCTTGCGCCGCAGGCCGAGGATGACCTCGACGCCCGCGAGGTTCACCCCCATGTCGCGGGTGAGGGTGAGGATCACCTCCAGCCGCTCGATGTCCCCCTCGGAGTAGAGGCGGGTGCGGCCCTCGCTGCGGCCCGGCTCGATGAGCCCCTCGCGCTCGTAGAGGCGCAGCGTCTGGGGGTGGATCTCGAACATCTCGGCGATGGCGCTGATCGTGTACTTGCCGTCCTTCCGCCTTCGCCGGCGCGCCATGGGGGCCACCCTCCTCACATGCTCACGCCCAGCATGGGCGCCCGGGGCTTCATCGGGTTGCGGCGCTCGAACTCGCGGACGATCTCCTTGCTCTCCTCGTCGAGGCGGTCGGGGAGGAGCACCCGCACGGTGACGTAGAGGTCGCCCTTGCCCCCGCCCTTGAGGCGGGGGGCCCCCCGCCCCGCCAGGCGCAGCTTCTGGCCGTTCTGGGTGCCGGGGGGGATGGTGACCTTGGCCGTGCCCTCGAAGGTGTGGATCTCCACCCGCGTCCCCAGGAGGGCCTCCCCGAGGGTGACCGGGAGATCGAGGTAGAGGTTGTCGCCCTTGCGGTCGAAGAAGAGGTGCGGCCTCACCTTGGTGATGATGTAGAGGTCGCCCGGCGCCCCCCCGTCCGGGGAGGGCTCCCCCTTGCCGGCCACCCGCACGCGCGAGCCGTTCTCCACCCCGGCGGGGATCTTCACCTGGATCCGCTCGGTGGTGTGGCGGGCGCCGCCGTTCCCCTGCGCCGTGCGGGGGATGGTGATGGTGGAGGTCAGGCCCCTGAGCGCGTCGTCGAAACCGATCTCCATCGAGTAGTTGATGTCCTGGCCCTTGGCGGGGCCGCGCGCGGCCCGCTCGCCCCAAAAGCCCCCCCGGCGCCCCCCGCCCCCGCCGAAGATGCCGCCGAAGATGTCCCCCAGGCCGAACTCGCGGAGGAGGTCCTCCACGCTGGGCGGGGCGCCGCGCTCGCCCCAGGGGCTCCCCCCGGGGAAGGCGGCGTGGCCCATGGCGTCGTACTGGCGGCGCTTCTGGGGGTCGGAGAGGACGGCGTAGGCCTCCCCCATCTCCTTGAAGCGCTCCTCCGCCTGCTTGTCGCCCGGGTTGAGGTCCGGGTGGTGCTTGCGGGCGAGCCGCTTGAAGGCGCGCTTGACCTCCTCCTCGCCCGCGCCGCGGCCGACCCCCAGCACCTCGTAGTAGTCGCGCTTGGCCATGGGGCGTCACCCCTCCCGGGGCGGAAAAGGGCCCTACTTCTTCTCCTTGTCCACTTCCTCGAACTCGGCGTCCACCACGTCGCCCTCGGCGGGCTTGGCCGCGCCGTCCGCGCGGGGGGCCTCCGCGGCCCCGCCGCCCGCGGCCCGGGAGGCCCCGGCCTGCTGGTATATGGCCTGGGCCAGCTTGTGCGAGGCCTTCTCGAGCCGGCCGCGCGCCTGGGTGATCTCG
>JBBTDR010000675.1:0-4771 GCA_038042665.1 Nitrospinota bacterium | reverse complement strand
GGGCGGGGCGGCCTCCATCGCGGCCGCCGGGGGGTGGGCCGACCGGGGCCTCGCCCGGCTGGGCCGCCCCGCCGGCCTCATCATCCTGGGCCGGGGCGGCGGCAGCCGGGAGGACCTCTGGGCCTTCAACGAGGAGGAGACCGTCCGCGCCGTCGCGGCCTGCGGGACCCCGGTGCTCGCGGCGGTGGGGCATGAGATCGATACCACCCTGGCCGACCTCGCGGCGGATGCCTCCGCCCCCACCCCGACGGCGGCGGCCGAGCGGGCGGCGGGGGGCTGGCTCGCCCTCGCGCGCGACCTCGGGCGCCTCCCCCGCGAGCTCGCCCGCCTCCTCCGGCGCCGGCTGGAGGAGGGCGGGGACCGCCTGGACGCCCTGGGGCGCGAGCGGGTGTTCCGCCGTCCCGAGGCGGGCCTCGAGGCCCTGAGCCAGCGGGTGGACGGGTTCCTCGACCGCCTCTGGCGGGAGACCCTCCACGCGGGCCGGGCGCGGGAGTCGGCCCTCGCGGGCCTGCGGCCCCGCTTGCAGGCGGCCTCGCCCCGGGGGAAGGTCCGCCAGGGGAGGCAGAGCCTGGTGGAGCGCCTGCGCCGCCTGCTCGCCGCCCAGGGGCGTCTGCGGGAGCGCAAGGGGGCGGCCCTGGCCGCTCAGGCGGGGAGGCTGGAGGCGGTCTCGCCCCTGGCGGTGCTGGCCCGGGGCTACAGCCTGGCCTACCGGGAGCGGGACGGGCTGCTCCTCCGCTCGGCGGCCCAGGCCGCGCCGGGGGAGCGGGTGCGCCTCAGGCTCCATCGGGGAACGCTCGCCTGCCGGGTCGAGGAGGCCCAGGCGGCCCCGGCGGAAGGAGGGACGGCGTGAGCGCGGCGAAGAGGAGAAGGAAACCCGGCGGCGGGGAGCCCCAGAGCTTCGAGGGGGCGCTCGAGCGCCTGGAGGCCATCGTGGAGGAGCTCGAGGGGGGCGAGGCCCCGCTCGAGAAGGCGGTCGGGCTCTACGAGGAGGGGGTGGGGCTCTTCCGCTTCTGCCGCCAGCAGCTCGACGCCGCCCAGAAGCGGATCGAGGAGCTGGCCGGGGAGACCGAGGAGGCGCTCCGCCTCCAGCCCTTCGAGGAGGACGAGGAAGAGGACGAGGACGATGGGTCCTGACGCCGTGGCACCCGGCGTGGATGCCGAGGCCTACCTGCGGCGCTGGGGGAAGCGCGTCGAGGAGGAACTCGGCCGCCGCGTCCCCGAGCGGGGCGCCGAGCCCCCCGAGATGTACCGCATCATGCGCTACAGTCTCTTCGCGGGGGGCAAGCGCCTGCGGCCCGTCCTCTGCGCCGCGGGGGCCGAGGCCGTGGGCGGGGACCCCGAGGCCGCGGTGCCCGCCGCCTGCGCCCTCGAGTGCATCCACACCTACTCCCTCGTGCACGACGACCTCCCCGCCATGGACGACGACGACCTGCGCCGGGGGGTCCCCACCAGCCACAAGGTGTTCGGCGAGGGAGCGGCCATCCTCGCCGGGGACGGCCTCCTGACCCTCGCCTTCGGCCTCATGGCCGACCCGGAGATGGCCCGCCGGGCCGGAGCGGCGAGGGTGATCGAGGGCGCGCGGATGCTGGCCGAGGCCGCCGGGGCCTCGGGGATGGTCGGGGGGCAGCTCCTCGACATCCGGGCCGAGGAGCGGGTGAGCGGCCCGGCGGAGCTGGAGGAGATCCACCGGCGGAAGACGGGCGCGATGATCCGCTGCTCGGTCTGCCTGGGGGGGGTCCTGGGCGGGGGGAGCCCGGAGGCCCTCGCGGCCCTCGCCCGCTACGGGGAGCGGGCGGGGCTCGCCTTCCAGATCGTGGACGACGTCCTGAACGTCGAGGGCAGCCCCGAGCTCATGGGCAAGGCCGCCGGCTCGGACGCCCGGCACGTGAAGGCCACCTATCCCGCCCTGCACGGCCTGGAGGCCTCCAAGCGGCTCGCCCGCGAGGCATGCGAGGAGGCCCTCGCCGCCCTCGCGCCCCTGCCGGGCGGGGCTCCCGCCCTGGCCGCCCTGGCCCGCTTTATCGTGTTGCGGAGATCTTGAACATTTCTTAGGATTGGAGGTCTGCCGGGGGGGGTCCGGAAGGGCCGGGCGGCCCCGGTCACGCCCGCGGTTTCCGCTTGACCATCGGAGAGAAAAGCCTCATGGGCGAACTGCTGGAGCGGATCAACAGCCCGGCCGACCTTCGGAAGCTCGCCCCCGGCGAACTCCCCCAGGTGGTGAGCGAGCTCAGGGACATGATAGTCCAGGTGACCTCCAAGACCGGGGGCCACCTGGGGGCCTCCCTCGGGGCCGCCGAGCTGGTGGTGGCCCTCCACTACATCTACGACACCCCCCGGGACAAGCTCATCTGGGACGTCGGCCACCAGGCCTACGCCCACAAGATCCTCACCGGCCGCCGCGACCGCTTCCACACCCTGCGCCAGTGGGAGGGCATCGCCGGCTTCCCGGACCGCCGGGAGAGCGAGTACGACCACTTCAACGTCGCCCACGGCGGCACCTCCATCTCCGCCGCCCTCGGCATGGCCACCGCCCGCGACCTCGCGGGGGAGGACCACCACGTCGTGGCCGTCATCGGAGACGGCAGCCTCACCGCCGGGATGGCCATGGAGGCCTTGAACCACGCGGGCGACGTGAAGCGCGACCTTACCGTCATCCTGAACGACAACAAGATGGGCATCTCGCCCAACGTGGGGGCCATGTGCTCCTACCTCGCCCGCATCATGACGGGCGAGTGGGCCAACCGCGCCCGCAAGGTGCGCGACGAGGTGCAGAAGCTCCTCTCCCTCGTCCCCATCGTCGGGGAGAGGGCGGTGGGCTTCATGGACAAGTTCGAGGAGTCGCTCAAGCACCTCATCGTGCCGGGCATTCTCTTCGAGGAGCTGGGCTTCCGCTACATCGGGCCCGTGGACGGCCACCGGCTGGACCTCCTCGTCCCCACCCTGCGCAACGTGCGGAACCTCAAGGGACCCAACCTCGTCCACGTCATCACCAAGAAGGGCCACGGCTACCCCTACAGCGAGGCCGAGCCCATCACCTACCACGGCGTCACCCAGTTCGACCCCGAGACGGGCAGGTTCCAGAAGAAGGCCGCCGGGCCGCCGAGCTACTCCAAGGTGTTCGCCGACACCCTGGCCAAGCTCAGCCGCAAGGACGAGAAGATCGTCGCCATCACGGCGGCCATGCTGGAGGGCACCGGCCTCACCGGCTACCAGCGGGAGTTCCCGGGCCGGTGCTTCGACGCCGGGATGTGCGAGCAGCACGCGGTGACCTTCGCCGCCGGCCTCGCCCTGCGCGGCTTTAAGCCCGTGGCGGCCATCTACAGCACCTTCCTCCAGCGGGCCTACGACCAGATCGTCCACGACGTCTGCCTCACCGGCGTCCCCGTCACCTTCGCGCTCGACCGGGGCGGCCTCGTCGGGGACGACGGCCCCACCCACCAGGGGGCCTTCGACCTCGCCTACCTGCGCTGCATCCCCAACATGGTGGTGATGTCCCCCAAGGACGAGAACGAGTTCCAGCGCCTGCTCCTGACCGCCATCGAGCACCCGGGCCCGGCCGCTGTGCGCTTCCCGCGCGGGGCGGGGGAGGGCGTGGCGATGGACGAGGAGGTCCAGCCCCTTCCCATCGGCCAGGCCGAGCTCCTGCGGGAGGGGGAGGACGTGGCCCTCATCGCCCTGGGCCCCATGGTGGGGCTCGCGCTGGAGTCCGCCGCCCAGCTCGCCGAGCTCCGCATCCGCGCCGCGGTGCTCAACCTGCGCTTCGTGAAGCCCCTCGACGAGGCGCGGGTGCTGGGCCTCGCCCGCCAGTGCGGCCGGGTGGTGACAATCGAGGAGGGCTGCCTCATGGGCGGGATGGGCTCGGCCGTGCTGGAGCTCCTGGCCGCCAAGGGCCTCACCGGGGTGCGGGTGCGGAGCCTGGGGCTCCCGGACCGCTTCATCGAGCACGGCGCCCCCCGGCTCCAGCGCGAGCACTGCGGCTTGACGCCTGGCGACATCACGCAGGCGGCCCGCGACCTCATCGAGGGCGGGCCGGAGGGCTCCGCCGCCGCCGCCGGGCATGGCAAGAAGCGAAAGGCTGGATAAGCTCCTCGTCGCCCGCGGGCTCGTCCCGAGCCGCGAGCGCGCCCAGAGCCTCATCCTCGCGGGCCGGGTCCTCGTCGGGGGCCAGCCCGCCCGGAAGGCCGGCGCCCCGACCGCGCCCGACGCCGACATCTCCCTCCTCGAAGACCCCTGCCCCTACGCCAGCCGGGGGGGGCTCAAGCTCGCGGGGGCGCTGGACGCCTTCCACATCTCCCCCGGAGGCCGCCTCTGCCTGGACGTGGGAGCCTCGACGGGGGGCTTCACGGATGTCCTCCTCCAGCGCGGCGCGAGGCGCGTCGTCTGCGTGGACGTGGGAAAGGGCCTCCTCGACTGGAAGCTCCGCAACGACCCCCGCGTCACCCTCCTCGAGGAGACGAACGCCCGCCACCTGACCCCCGAGGCCTTCAAAGAGGCGGCGGGGGAGGAGAAGCCCGACCTCGCCACCGTCGATCTCTCCTTCATCTCCGTCACCAAGGTGCTCCCCGCCGTGCGGGCTCTCCTGGCCCCCGGGGCGGACCTCGTCGTCCTCGTGAAGCCCCAGTTCGAGGTGGGGAAGGGGAAGGTGGGGAAGGGCGGCATCGTCCGCGACCCGCTTCTCCATCAGGAAGCCGTGGAGAGCGTCTGGAAGTTCGCCGAAGAGAACGGCTTGAATCCCCGCGCCCGCTGCGAGAGCCCCATCACGGGGACGAAG
>JBBTDR010000674.1:0-5533 GCA_038042665.1 Nitrospinota bacterium | reverse complement strand
AGGCGATGTCCGCCGCCGTGACCGAGCGGATGTGGGTGGGCCCCCTCGTGAGCCCGGTCGCCCTCCGTCACCCCGTCCTCATCGCCAAGCACGCCGCCACGGTGGATCGCATCTCGGGGGGAAGGCTTCTGCTCGCCCTCGGCGCGGGCTGGAACCGTCCCGAGTTCGAGAGCTTCGGCTTCACCTTCGATGAGTCATTCGCCATCCGCGCCGAGAAACTCAAAGAGGGGGTCGAAGTCATCCTTCGGCTGTTCGCTGAAAACGGCTGGGTGGATTTCGCGGGCAAGCATTACCGGCTCGCGAAGGCGCCCTTCTGGCCCAAGCCGGTGCAGAGGCCGCGCCCGCCCCTTTGGTTCGGGGGCGGCGGAACGGTCATCCGTGAACTGGTCGCCCGGGCGGGAGATGGCTGGTGCCCTGCCGCCCAGCACTACAAGGGATTCACCCCGGAGGTCTACGCCCAGAAGCTCGCGGACATCCGCGAGCGGGCCAAGGCGGCCGGGCGTGACCCGCGAGCCGTCACTCCCGCGATCACCTTCCTCACCTCGGTCGCTTCCTCCCGCCAGCAGGCGCTCGACGCCTGCTCCCTCATGCGGAAGCGCCCTGATTGGAGCGACCTCACCTTGGAGGACATGGAGAGGCGGGGGGTCATCGTCCTGGGAACGCCGGAGGAATGCGCCGCGGGGGTCTCCCGCTATGTGGAGGCGGGCGCCCGCTATATCATCCTGCACATCATGCCCTATGACCTGAAGGCGGCCGAGCGGGCGATCGAGATGTACGCGAAGCACATTCTTCCCCGGTTCGCGTGAGGCCGGGGCTCATCTTCGAGGAGGCGGCCCGATGTTCTTCGAGACGGACTACGCCCGCCGGGTGGATTTCGACCGGATGCGCACCGAGCGCCTGGAGGCGGCGCGGGCGGCGATGGCGCGGGAGGGGCTGGACGCCATGTTCCTCCTCAAGCACGAGAACATCCGCTATGTCACCGGCCTGCGCCCCCTCTGGTTCCCCTATGTCCAGCTCCGCAACGCGGCTCTGCTCGTGCGGGGACAGGAACAGCCCATCTGCTTCGTGAACGGAGGTGACTTCGCCCACCGGCGGGCCACCATGTACTGGGTGCCCGAAGGCAAGATGCGGCTCCTCCCGCCGCTCGAGGACGCGGTCCTCGTCCGCAAGTCGGTTCCGGCGATCACGAAGGCGCTGGAGGACTGCGGCTTCGCCGGGCGCCGGATCGGGCTCGACGTCACCTACCTCTACCTCCTGGAGGCGCTCCAGGAGGCCCTGCCGGGCGTCCGCTTCGAGGACTGCGACACTCTCCTGCGGAAGGTGCGCGTGGTGAAGAACGGGGAGGAGATCAAGCTCATGCGCATCGCCTCCGCCTGCGTGGACATCGGTTTCGACCGGGCCAGCCGGGCGGTCGAGCCGGGGCGGCGCGAGTGCGAGATCTGGGGAGAGGCGGCCAAGGCGCTCTACGGCCTGGGGATGGAGATCCCCCAGTGCAGTTCCATCGTGGCGAGCGGGGATCATCTGGCCCCGCTGGCGCGTTTCGCCTCCGAACGGATGGTGCGGGCGGGGGAGCTCGTCCTCATGGACTTCGGCGGGTGCTTCCACGGGATGTTCGCCGAGGCGACCCGGACGGTGATCTGCGGGGAGCCGAACTCGGATCAGCGCGCCATCTACCGGGCGGTCCACGAGGCCCTGCAGGCGGTGCTCAAGGCGATGCGCCCGGGGAACACGAACGAGGACATGCACCGGGCGGCGGCCCAGGTGTACGAGCGGCACGGCTTCGGGAAATACGCTCTCGCCACCGTGCTGGGGCACAGCATCGGGGTCTCGGGGTGGGAGCCCCCCACCATCGGCGACCCCTCCGTCACGGGGGAGATGGTGCGGCTCGAGCCGGGGATGATCTTCTCCATCGAGCCGACCATCATCGTGCCCGGCGTGCCGGGCGGCGGGGGCGTGCGGCTGGAGGAAGAGGTGCTGGTCACCGAGGAGGGCAGCGAGGTGCTCACCCTCGCCCCGTTCGATCCCAAGTTGCTATAGAAATTTTCTCACCCGTGCCCCAGAAAAATTCCGGCCACCTCATGCCGCACGCGCACAAGGCCGCACCTGTGGAGCCGGGTTGACGGGGCTGATGCCTCACCCCGGGTGGAAACGAATCGCCTCCGGAGGAAGACGGCCGCCCCAGACGGAATCCACCGCGGGATAGCCACCTTGACGCTGCCTCGGCAGAGGCCCATAGTTCCCATGTCAGAGAGGAAATTCTCTATTTAGAGATTCACATGGACCAATCCCTTCCCGTTCTCTCCAAGGCATTGGACATCCTCGAGTCCTTCCTCCTGAAGCCCAAGGGCTTGATCGGGCAAGAAAGCTTCACCGCCCGCGAATTCCAGGAGCGGCTCCGGATCCCCCGCGCGACCCTTTACCGGCGGCTCCGCACACTCGGCCAGCGGGGCTACATCCGGCGCGATTCCCGCGGCGGGCCCTGCAAGCTGGGATTTAAGCTCCTTCAGCTGGCAATCATCGCCGAGCGCCAGATGGAAATCGTGACGGTCGCCCAGGACTTCCTGATCCACGTGCTGAATGAGACGCACGAGACGTCCTCGCTCGCTGTGCTGGATGGCTCCGAGGTTGTCTTCGTCAAGTCCTTTGACAGCCTCCATTCCGTGCAAGTCGTCCTGAAAGCCGGCTTCAGGGCGCCCGTTCACTGCACGGCGGCGGGCAAAGCCATCCTCGCCTATGCGCCGGAGGAGAAGGTGCGGGAGATTACCCGCCGAGGGCTGGAATCATACACGCCCAGCACCATAACCCGCACGGGCGACTTGAGAACACAGCTTCAAATCGTTCGACGGGAGGGATATTCATTGAACCTCGGTGAACTGCGGGGGGATCGGGAGACCTTGCCGCGCCCGTATTCGATGACCGCAACGAAGCCGCCGCATCCATCGGGATCGTCGCCCCGCTGGAACGTCTCACCCGCCAGCGGATTCCCGGCTTGAGCGCGGTGTTGCGCCAGGCGGCGCGCGAGCGGTCCCTGAAATTGGGAGCGGACCCGCAAGCGTTGCCCGGCGCTTGGCACCGCCCCGGAAAGATCGGTGGAACCTAGCCGGCTCTCCCGTGCGGGCCGGTTTTGTCATCCTTATCATCCATTTTCACGAACCCAAGGGGAGAGGAAACGCGATGCCATTCTCAGTGAAGGAGAAGGACAGGAGGTACGGTCTGGTCCGGGCGATGATGGCGAAGGAGAACCTGGATCTCCTCGTGGTCTACGGCAACAGCGGGCGCCAGGGACCGCGCTCCGGTAATCTGGCCTACGTGAGCTCCTATGTGCCGTTCTCGGGCCAGCAGGCGCTCGTGT
Source organism: Nitrospinota bacterium (assembly GCA_038042665.1). Taxonomy (GTDB): domain Bacteria; phylum UBA8248; class UBA8248; order UBA8248; family UBA8248; genus 2-12-FULL-69-37. The sequence goes on along the minus strand of JBBTDR010000674.1, from coordinate 2,181 downwards.
TCCCGAGGGAAGGGGAACCGATCCTTTTCGTCGGCGTCGAGAACCAACGGATCGAGGCCATACGGAACAGTTGGGTGAAAGACACCCGGTGCGCCCCCATGACGCCGGTCCCGGGCCAGGTGTGCGAGTACCTGCGCGGCCTCGGCGGGCCGGCGAAGCGCATCGGGCTCTCCTCGTTCTCCATTCTTCCCGTCGCCTGGCACCAGCAGTTTCAGAAGGAACTGCCCGGCAAGGAATGGGTGGAAGCCGGGGAATCCATCATCCAGCACCGGCTGGTCCAAAGCGAGGAGGAGATCGCCGCCTCCCGCCGCGCGGCCGAGGCCGGCGACCAGATCTGGAAGCGCATCCGCGAATGCCTCCGAGAGGGCATGACCGAGCTCGACATCCGCAAGGAGATGGACTCGACGATCATCCCCCTCGGCGGAGTCGAGAACTTCAACATGCTGGGCCTCGCCAGCATGGCGAACGGTGGCGAGGCTCCGTGGGGCTACGTCATACCCCAGACGGAGCGGGTGGTGAGGCGCGGGGACGCTGTCCTGCTGGAGATATCCCCCCGCGTGATGGGCTACTGGAACCAGATCGTCCGCATCCTCTCCCTCGGCTCCCCCCCCTCCTGGCTCACCCGGGCCTACGACGCCGTGCGCGCCGCGCGGGACGAGTGCCTGAAGCACCTCAAGCCCGGCGGGCAGATGGCGGACATGATCACCACCATGCAGAAAGTGATCGAGGGCCAAGGGTACAAGATGTGGCCCTACGGCCTCGCCCACATCACCGGGCTCGACCTGACCGACTACATGATCACCCCGGAATCGAAGGGCACCTTCCAGGCCGGGATGGTGGTCACGGTGCACCCCATGTTCCCGCTGGGCACTGACCGGCAGATCTTCTGGGGCGAGACCTATGTCGTGACTCCAGGCGGATACGAGCTGCTCAACCGGGCGTCGGACGAGCTGGCGGTGGTCTAGGCTCCCCCGGTAGCGAGGCCTCCCGGGCGGAAGGTGGCGGATGGGGAAGACGCGATTCGATTTCAACGGGCAAACGGTTCTGGTCACGGGTGCGACCCGGGGCATTGGGAGGGGCATCGCGGAGGCCTTCGCGGAAGCGGGAGCCTTCGTCTACCTGATCGGGACCAACGGGGAGAGGGGCGCGGCGGCGGAGCAAGCCATCCGGGAGAGGGGCGGGCACACCCGTTTCCTCCCGTGCGACGTGACGGTCTCCCGGCAGGTGAACGAGACTTTCGAGCGCGTCCTGGCGGAGAGCGGCCGGTTGGACGTGCTGGTGAACAACGCGGGCGGCTGGAAGAACCAGCAATCCATCGCTGAGACCCCGGAGGAGGAGTGGGACGCCGTCGTGGCGCTCAACCTGAAGAGCGTGTTCGTCTGCGCAAAGGCGGCCGCTCCCATCTTCATGCGGCAGCGGAGCGGCCGGATGATCAACATCAGCTCCATCGGCTCGCTCACCATCGCCGGCAAGTCCTACTCCTCCCCGCCCTACATCGCCTCGAAGGCGGCCGTGAACAGCTTGACGCGCCTGATCGCCGCCGAATTGGGGGAATACGGCGTCACGGCGAACGCCCTGGCGCCCTCCACGACCGTCTCGGAGCGCGTCATGACCGTCCGAAGCGCCGCCCAGCGCGGCAGCCTGGAAAACAGGACCGCGCTGGGACGCCTCGCGCAGATCGAGGACATCGCCTACTGGGCGCTTTTCCTCGCCGCGCCGGAATCAGCCTACCTGATAGGGCAAACCCTTTCGGTGAACGGAGGCCGCTTCATGGCGTGAGGGCGGCACGCCTTGTCCCTCGCGACCATCCATCCTCGCCCCGCTTCCTCCGGGCGCGGGTTAGAGCAGCAAACGGTCGTCCATGGGCGAGCGCGTCAGGACCTCGTGGCCGTCCTCCGTGATCAGCACCGTCTCCTCGAGCCGCACGCCCCCCCCTCCAGGCACATCCGGCACCCAGATGAGGGGCTCCACCGCGAACACGAGCCCGGGCACCATGGGCACCTCCTCGGAGTCCGGGTCGGGCTCTCCGATGTAGGGCGGCTCGTTGGGCGAGGTGCCCAGGGCGTGGCCGATGCTCAGGGCAAACCAGTTCTTCTTCAGCCCGTACTTCTCCCCCGTCTCCCAAATGTCGTGGGCGATCTGCTTGTTAGTGAAGCCCGGCCGCATCCGCTCAAGCCCCCG
>JBBTDR010000673.1:0-5348 GCA_038042665.1 Nitrospinota bacterium | reverse complement strand
GAGCTGGAGATCCCGAGGGAGAAGTTCGTCTTCATCTCGTGCATCGGCTGCGCCTCGCGCTTCCCCTACTACATGGAGACCTACGGCTTCCACACCATCCACGGGCGCGCGCCCGCCATCGCCACGGGCGTGAAGCTCGCCAACCCGGACCTCTCGGTGTGGGTCATCACGGGCGACGGCGACGCCCTGAGCATCGGCGGCAACCACCTCATCCACGCCATGCGCCGCAACGTTGGGCTCAAGATCGTCCTGTTCAACAACCGCATCTACGGCCTCACCAAGGGCCAGTACTCGCCCACCTCCCTCGCCGGCGCCCGCACCAAGTCCACCCCCTTCGGCTCGGTGGACTACCCGCTCCACCCCCTGGCGCTGGCCCTGGGCGCCGAGTGCACCTTCATCGCCCGCACCACCGACCGCGACCAGAAGCACATGGCGGCCATGCTCACCGAGACCGCCCACCACGAGGGGACGGCCTTCCTCGAGATCCTCCAGAACTGCATCGTCTTCAACGACGGCTCCTGGCACCAGTACACCGAGAAGGGCATGAAGGAGCAGAACGTGCTCTACCTCGAGCACGGCAAGCCCCTCCTCTTCGGCCCGGAGGGCGACCGCAAGGGAGTCCGCATCCATGATTTCCACGCCGAGATCGTCCCCGGCGGCTCGCCCGACGTCGCCATCCACCGCGAGGACGACGCCCACGGCGGCTACGCCTTCCTCCTGAGCCGCCTCGATGCCGAGGGCGGCCCGATGCCGCTCGGCGTCCTGCGGCGGATGCAGCGCGCCCCCTTCGAGAAGCTGGTGGCCGATCAGGTGGCCGCCGCCCGCGCCAAGGGCGAGGGGGACATCGACTCCCTCCTGCGCAGCGGGGATGTCTGGGAGCACAAGTAGGGCCTCGCTTCACCGGATGCCGCCGGCGCCCGCGCGCCGGCGGCATTTTTGTTTCCCCCGAGGGAGGCGGCATGAACCGGGAGGCCGGGAAGCCCTTCACGCTTTTTCTCGTCCACGCGCATCCGGACGACGAGTGCAGCTCCACCGGCGGCCTCCTCCTGCGCTCCGCGGCCGAGGGCCGCCGGACGGTGCTCCTCACCTGCACCAACGGGGAGTGGGGGGAGGTGAAGGACCCGCGCCTGGGCCTGCGCCCCAGGGAGCGGCCCGGGGACCGCCGCCGGCTGGGGGAGGTCCGGCTGGAGGAGCTGCGGCGGGCCGCCCGGATACTCGGCGTCGCCCACCTCCATCCCCTGGGCTACCACGACTCCGGCATGGCCGGCTGGGAGGGCAACCGCGACCCCCAGGCCTTCGTCAACGCCCCCTTGGAGGAGCCCGCCGGGCGCATCGCGGCCCTCATCCGGGAGCACCGGCCCGAGGTCCTCATCACCTACGACGCGAAGGGCGGCTACGGCCACCCCGACCACATCATGGCCCACCGCGCGGCCACGGCCGCGCTGGCGGAGGCCGAGCGGCCCGCCCCCGGCCAGGAGCCCTGGCGGGTGCCCAAGGTCTACCACACCGCTTTCTCCCGGCGGCGGATTCTCCGGACCTGGAGGCTCATGCGCCTGCTGGGCCAGCGGACCCCCCTGGACGACCCCGACTTCCGCGAGGACCGCTACGGCACCGCCGAGGAGGAGATCACCACCCGGGTGGACGTCCGCCCCTACCTCTCCGGGAAGTGGCGGGCCCTGCGCGCCCACCGCAGCCAGATCGGCGGGAGCTTCTTCTGGCGCTTCATGCGCCTGACGGCGCGCTGGAATTTCCCCGAGGAGTGCTTCGTCCGGGTGCGGGGCGGAGCGCCCCCAGGCGGGGTGGAGCGCTCGGTCTTCGAGGGGCTTTGAGGATCACTTCTGGAGGGGCCGGCTCACCTCGATGAGGAAGCCGTCCGGGTCGCGCACCATGAACAGGCGCACCCCCCAGGGGGCGTCCCGGGGCGGGAAGAGGATGTCGGCTCCCTTGTCCTTCAGTTCCTTGTAGGCGGCGTCCACGTCCGCCGGGCGCAGGGTGAGCACCACCCCCGAGCCCCGGGGCTCGCGCAGGGGCTCCAGGTTCCAGGCCCGCATCTCCGCGTCCGCGATGGGCGCGTGGACCACGAGGGAGGTCTCCCCCAGCCGGTAGCGCACGTGGTCCGGCTGGACGCTGGCCTCCTCCAGGCGCAGGATCCCGGTGTAGAAGCGGCGCGAGGCCGCCAGGTCGCGGCCGATCAGGAAGACGGCCGAGAGGGACTCGAACATGGGGGCTCCCCCGGCGCTTGGAGCGCAGGGGGACACCCTACCGGCCTCCGGCGCGCTCCGCAAGGCGGGGGGGGCGTCCCAATCCGGGGTGAGTTCGCCGGGTCATCCCGCAGGGGCGTTCAATTGAACGCCCCTGCCCGGGGCAAGCTCCGCGAAGGATATCGGCGTCAAAACCGAGATTCGTCGCGCCTTCGGCGCCCGGAATGACAAATCACGCGGGCAAATCAGGCCACCCCGCCGGTGGACGCCGGCGGGCCGGGCGGGGCATCGTTCCCGGAGTCCTGGTTCCAGCACCCTCGAGGGGGAGACACCGGATGAGCGGGAAGGAGAGAGTCGGCGTCATCGGCCTGGGCCTCATGGGCTCGGCCCTGAGCGGGAATTTGATCCAGAACGGCTACGAGGTGAGCGGCTTCGACATCGAGCCGGCGCGGATGCGGGAGCTGGAGGAGAGGGGGGGAGAAGCCGCCTCCTCTCCCGCCGGCGCGGCGCGGGGGGCGCAGTTCGTGCTGACCTCCCTCCTCTACAGCCGCACCGTCCGCGAGGTGTGCCTCGGCGGGAACGGGGCCGCCGAGGCCGCCGGGCCCGGCCTCATCGTGATCGACACCTCCACCTCGAGCCCCGACGATTCGGCCGAGACCGCGCGGCTCCTGCGGGAGCGGGGGGTCGGCTTCCTCGACGCGAGTCTGAGCGGGGGGAGCAACGACGCCTGGGCGCGCACCCTCGTCGCGGTGGTGGGCGGGGAGAAGGCGGACTTCGAGCGCGCCAGGCCCCTCATCGGGTGCTTCGCGCGCTCGGTCTATCACCTGGGCCCCAACGGGGCGGGGGCGCGCACCAAGCTCATCATCAACCACGTGCTCGGCCTCAACCGCTTGGCGCTGGCCGAGGGGCTCGTGGCCGGGATGAAGGCCAAGGTGGACATGGAGACCCTGCTCGAAGTGCTCAAGGACAGCGCCGCCTACAGCAAGGCGATGGACCAGCGGGGCCAGATCATGATCCGCGCGGACTACGGCAACCCCATCTCCCGCATCCGCCAGCACCACAAGGACGTGCGCCTCATCCTCGAGCAGGGCCAGAAGCTGGGCTCCCCGATGCCGCTGGAGCAGGTGCACCAGCAGGTGCTCCAGGCCGCCGAGATGAACGGGCTGGCCGACGCCGACACCGGGGCCATCATCGAGGTGCTGCGCCGCCTCGCGGGCATCCCCTCGCGCTGATCGGCGCGGGATTCGGGCGGGGGCGGGCCTGCCTCTAGAGGAAGGGGAGAGCGGCATCACCGAAGAACCCCAGGATGCCGCCCTCAAGCCCTACGACATCAGCCGCCAGGCCATGCGGGACTACCTCACCTGGGAGGAAGCCCTGGGGGGCAAGCACCGCCCCTGGGATTGCGTCCCGCCGGTTCATTGAGCAAGCCACGGCGCCAACTTGTCATTCCGAAGGAGCCCTTCGCTACGCTCGGCTCGGCTGAGCCCGTAGGGGCGCACGGCCGTGCGCCCCTACATTTTCCGGAAACGTGAAGGGTTTGGAACGACAACCCTGACCCGTGGGCTTTGTTTTGAAATCGATTTCCAGGACGCACACCTAGCCCGTCTTTTCCTTCCGCGCGGCCTCCTCCCTGGCCGCCGCCTCGTTGTGCTCGCGCACCTGGCGCAGGAGGACGCGGAAGTCCCAGATCCAGATGGGGGTCAGCACCGCGAACACCACCCAGCTCAGGGCGGCGAAGGCGGGGCTCTGGGCGAGGGCCTGGAGGTCCCCGGGGCGCAGCTCCTTGGGCATGAGGCGCACGCCGAAGGCGTGGAGGACGAGGATCGTCCCCACCACGGCGCCCAAGGGGAGGAAGAAGTAGAGGAGGATGAGGCGCCTCCCCTCCCTGTAGCGGCCCAGGTAGAACTTGTGGGCGGCGAGGAAGCAGAAGAAGAACCACAGGAGGAAGGCGATGGCGAGCGACTTGCGCTTCCGCGGGCGGGTTCCCTCATCCATGGCGGCGGCTCCTGGTACCGTCTGTCATCCTGAGCCCTTCGCTTGCGCTCAGGACAGGCTCCGCGAAGGATATCGGTTCTTGGCTCAAATCCTTCCACGTCGGATTCGCCGACTCGATGAGAGCGACCTTCTTCTTCCGCAGCCATCCCTTGATCTGCTTCTCGCGGGCGATGGCCGCCCGGATATCATTTGTTTCCTCGAAGTACACTAAGCGGCAGAGGTTGTATTTCTTCGAGAAGCCGGGAATCGCCTTTCCTTTGTGCTCGCCCGTCCGGCGCTCCAGAGCGCTCGTGACGCCCGTGTAGAGCATGCGGGAATGGTTGGCAATGATGTAGACGAAATACGTCTTCATAGGCGAAAACCGATATCCTTCGCTTCGCTCAGGATGACAACCAAGCCTTTTCGCTTGATATGCCGAGGCTCCCTTTCACCCCGCCTCGGCGTGGTGGGCGGCGAGGCGCTCGGGGATGAGGGCGCCCCGGGCGAAGCGGCCGGGCGCGAGGGGGCGGATGTCCGCCACGCGGGCTTCGCCTTCCAGGATGCGCTCGGCCATGGCCTGGCCGATGACGGGGCTGTGCTGGAAGCCGTGGCCGCTGAAGCCCCCTGCCACGTGGAAGCCCTCGAGCCCGTCGAACCCGCCCATGATGCCGTGGTTGTCCGGCGATATCTCGTAGAGCCCGGCCCAGCCCCTGAGGATGCGCGCCCCCTCGAAGGCCCGGATGCGCCGCACGGCGCGCCGGGCGGCCCACTCGGCGGCCTCCCAATCCACCCGGGTGTTGTAGCTGGGCCGGGCGTCCTGGGGGCCGTAGAGGATGAAGCCCTCGCCCTCGGGCTTGTAGGTCGCGGCCTGGCTCAGGTCGATGGTGAAGGGCATCCCGCGCGGGAGGGAGGGCACGGGCCCCGTCACGAACACCTGCCGCCGGATGGGCTTGACGGGAAGCTCCACCCCCGCCATGCGGGCCACCTCGGCGGCCCAGGGGCCCGCGCAGCAGACGGCGTGCCCGGTCTCGATCGCGCCCCTGGGAGTCTCCACCGCCCGGACGCGGGCGCCCTCGATGCGGATGGCGGTGGCGGGGGTCTCCTGGAGGAGGCGGACGCCCAGCTCGCGGCAGCGCTCGTCCTCGCACGCGGGGTTGTCGGCGCAGACGATGG
>JBBTDR010000672.1:0-2031 GCA_038042665.1 Nitrospinota bacterium | reverse complement strand
GTAGGGGCGGTTCGCGAACCGCCCCCACAGGTGACGTGTAGCGGGATTCGCAGGGGCGGGTTTGGCTTCGGTGAGCTCAGCCGAACCGAAACCCGCTCCCGCCCAGGTGACATTCGTTGGACAGGAAATCGCAGGGGCGTACGGCCGCGCGCCCCCGCGGGTTGCGTCCGCTAACGGCCCGCCGCGCGCCCCCGCGCCGTTCCCGGCGGGCTATCCGTACACGACCAGGAAGTACAGGATGAGGGCGAAGAGGCCGAACATGGCCGCCGCGTCGAAGTTCGAGAGGGTGTGGCCGTCCTGCATGAGCTCGAAGAGGACGAAGAAGACCGGGAAGAGCATCATCATGATGAGGGTGACGGTGTTGTCGATGGGGATGCCGATGAAGCCCGCGGGGACCTCCCCGAGCCACTGCATCAGCGCGATGATGAGGAGGGTGAAGGGGAAGACCAGGAACTTCACCTGGGTGATCCCGCCGAAGGCGTTCGAGAGTGCGATCTCGTACTCCCCCTTCCGGTGGCTCTCCACGAGGATGAAGATCTCGGCGATCCCGGCGAAGAAGGCGAGGACGAAGGCGGCGCGCACCGGGGAGAGGTGGATCTGGTGGAGCATGGCCTCGGCGAAGGCGGCGACCATGTGCCCGCCGAGGAAGGCGGCCCCCGTCCCGACGGCGAAGAGGAGGATCATCCGGCTCAGGGGCTCGCCGGAGCGATCCTCGGGCCTGAGGGCCTCGTGGACCTCGTTCTCGCTGTAGTGGGCGATGAGCGAGTGGAGGTAGAGGGCGAAGATGAAGAGCATCGTCATCCCGATGACGGCGAGCTCGTAGCCCGCGAGCGCCTGCTTGGGCGGCGTGTTGAGCCGGCTCGCGAGGAGGAAGAAGCCGAAGATGAGCGCCACCGCGCTCCCCACGATCAGGATCTCCCGCCCGATCTTGAAGATGGGGGCGGGCAGGGCGTACTGGCCCTCCCCCGCCGTCTTGGGCAGGAAGAAGGAATAGACCGAGAAGATGACGGCGTTGTTGTAGATCGTCACGACGGCGATGAGGAAGGCGGCCACGGGGTCCACCGGCACCACGAAGACGATGACGGCCACCTCGGGAAGGGTGGAGATGATCTCGCCCACCGTCCCGCCGACGAAGTGGTTCCAGTCCCGCCGGGTGGAGAGGATCTCCGAGGCGTGGACGAGCGACTCGCTCGCCGCGTTGATGAACGCCACCCCCCCGAGCAGGTAGAGGAGGCCGAAGACCCAGGGCGAGGCCGAGATGGTGCCGGCGGGCGTGAGGGCGAGGGCCGCCGCCAGGAGGACGCCCAGGATCAGGGACCAGACCCATACTGGGAGCTTTCGCATGCGCGCGGCCTCCGGGCGGGTGGACGGGATGAGTATAGCATGGGGGAGCGGCCCTCGTGGCCGCCCATCTTTCTTGGGCAGGCGCGAGGCCTGCCCCTGCAGGGTCATCGCAAAGAGGCGGGCCGGCCGCCCCTACCGCTTGAGGTTCGCGCGCTCCCACGCGTCGGGGTCGTAGGTGGCCTCGGTGCTCCCGAAGAGGCCGCCGCGCCTCTTCACCTCCGCCTTGGCGCGCTCCCAGGAGCCGGCGTCCATCCCGATCTCGAAGAGGTAGCCCGCCGGGTCGTGGAAGTAGAGGGAGACCGAGCCCGAGCCCCCGTGGCCGTAGGGGCCGTGGGATTTGACCCCCTCCCGCCGGAAGGCGGCGATCCAGGCGTCGAGGTTCTCGAAGCGCCCCTTGAGCCCCCAGTGGATGAAGTGGCCCTTGGGCACCTCGGGGGTGGAGCCGTTGAGCGCGAAGGTGACGCCCCCCACCCGCACCCACACCTGGGGGACGCGCTGGCCCCCCCGGTCGGCGTTCTCGCCGCCGATGCGGTTCACGACCTCGCCCCCCAGGACGCGGGTGTAGAAGTCCTCGGCCCTCTGGATGTCTCCCACGGCGAGGGCCAGGTGGTGGATGCCGTCGAGCTGCACGGGGGGGGCTCCTCTCGAATGGCAAAGTTCTCGTCGCCCAATTGTTGTCATTCCGAG
>JBBTDR010000671.1:0-2174 GCA_038042665.1 Nitrospinota bacterium | reverse complement strand
CATCCCTCCCCCGGAGGAGGAGGGGGCATGTCTTCCCGGCGGTGGAGGGAAAATCCCCCTCAGGGCAGCAGCGCCCCCACGCAGGGGCAGGCGATGAGGTCCTTGGAGGGGAACTTGCTCAGCATCCGCACCCCATCCTTCGTCACCACGAACTGCTCCTCGATGCGGGCCCCGTCGTTGCCCTGGCCGCAGTAGGTCTCGAAGGCGAGCACCATGCCCTCCTCGATCACCTCCGGGTGGTCGAAGGAGAAAAAGCGGCTGATGACGGGCTTCCCCCAGTGGGTGATGCCGATGCCGTGCCCGACCTGCAACGCGAAGGCCTCCGCCTCGCTGGAGAGGCCCAGCTCCTCCGCCGAGGGCCAGACCCGGGCGACCTCCGCCGTGCTCACGCCCGGCTTCACCATGTCGATCGCCTTGAAGAGCCAGTCGTAGCACCGCTTGTGGACCTCGAGCTGCTTCCTCGAGGGCCGCCCGATGCAGAAGGTCTGGTAGTAGCACGTCTTGTAGCCGTTGAAGACGCTCACCACGTCGATGAAGAGCATGTCCCCCATGCGCAGCATGCGGTCCGAGAAGTCGTGCGGGTGGGGGTGGGAGCGGTTGCCCGAGATGACGTTGATGTTCTGCATCTCCTCGGCGCCGTAGCGGTACATCACGTCCCGCATGAAGGCCGCGATGTCCTGCTCCCGCACGCCCGGCTTCGAGCGCTCGATCACCTCCCAGAAGGCTGCCTCCACGATGGAGATGGAGGTCTCGATCAGCTCCACCTCCTCGGGCGTCTTGATCTTCGAGGCCTCCAAGAGCGCCTGCTGGCCGTCCACCACCTTCAGGCCCTCCTCCTCCAGGGCGCGGAGGATGGGCAGCTCCGTGATGTCCACCCCGACGGGCTCTTTCGCCGCCCCGGCCTCCTCCAGCTGGCTCCTCACCATCCGGGCGAACTTGCGCGCGTTCTCGAACACCACCGCGCGCGGGAAGGCCCCCCGCCAGGTGCCGATGGTGGGGTGCATCCGGTCCGCGATCCAGGGGCAGAGGGCCCGCTTGGCCTGGATGCCGCTCCCCAGCTCGTAGAGCACGGGCTCCTGCCCCTCGGTCAGCAGGGCGCTCCGGAGCAGCTTGTTGTTCGCCCAGTCGTTCGCCCGGGTGCTGGTGATGTAGCGGATCCAGTCCGAGTCGAAGCACAGGAGCGTCGCCAGCCCCTCCTTCTTCATCTGGGCGCGCGCCTTGGCCAGCCGGTCCCGGCGCAGCTTGTCGTAGTCGATGCGGATCTCGCAGTCCTTCGCCATCAGGCCGAGCGTCATGGGGGCAGCCTCCTCGGAGAAAAGACAGGGAAAAGCCAAGGGATAGGGGGATGATAGCGGAAAACGGAGCGGGGAGGGCTCCCCGCCCGGGGCCTAGCGGGCCCTCTGCCGGGCGGCCTCCCGCAGGTGCTTCCAGTACTCGGCGGCGATGGGCAGGACCGAGAGGACGACGATGGCCAGGATGACCAGGGTGAAGTTCCGCCGCACCACGGGGATGTTCCCGAAGAAGTAGCCCCCGAGGACGAAGACGGCCACCCAGAGGACGCCGCCCGCGACGTTGTAGGCGAGGAACCGGAAGTAGTTCATCCGCCCCACCCCCGCCACGAAGGGCGCGAAGGTGCGCACGATGGGCACGAAGCGCGCCAGCACGATGGTCTTCGCCCCGTACTTCTCGTAGAAGCGCTCGGTCTTCTCCAGGTAGGCCCGGTACTTCGGCTTGGCCAGCATGCTCGGGTGGGCCATGACCCGCTCGCCGATGGACTTGCCCACGGCGTAGTTCAGGGTGTCCCCCAGGATCCCCGCCGCGCTCAGCAGGACGAAGGCCGCCGTCGCGTCCAGCGCCCCCAGCGCCGCGAAGGCGCCCACCGCGAAGAGGAGCGAGTCCCCCGGCAGGAAGGGCGTCACCACGAGGCCCGTCTCCGCGAAGACGACGAGGAAGAGGATGAGGTAGGTCCAGCCCCCGTAGCCCTGGATGATGGCGCCGAGGTGGCTGTCCAGGTGGAGGATGAAGTCGAGGAGGTAGAGGATGAGGTCGGCGAGGCCCGTCGCGATCCACATGGCGGGGGACTATACCCGGCGGGGCGTGGGGGGACAAGCGGGGCGCGGGAGGGGGGAAGAAGCGGCGGGGAAGGCGGGGCGGCGCGGACATCGCTGTCCTTC
>JBBTDR010000670.1:0-6685 GCA_038042665.1 Nitrospinota bacterium | reverse complement strand
CGGGGAGGGTGGCGTACTCGGGGAAGAGGCCGAGGGCGGAGGGCATCGGGGGCTCCGGACGGGGGGCCTTGGCGGGGACACCATACGCGAATCCGCCCCCCGGCCCAAGGGGGGGGCCTCCCGCCGGGGGGATTTGCAGGGGCGGCGGCGGGGCGTGTACTCTTATCCCATTCCCTGGGAAGGGAGGAGGGGGGGCCGGGCCCTGGGCCCGCGCCCGTGTTTCTCATCTTCGCAAGGAGTTGCTGCAATGCCCGAAGGAACGGTCAAGTGGTTCAACGACTCAAAGGGGTACGGGTTCATCTCGCAGGAGGACGGCCAGGACATCTTCGTCCACTTCTCCGCCATCCAGGGCGAGGGCTTCAAGAGCCTCAAGGAGGGGGAGCGCGTCTCCTTCGAGGTGGTCCAGGGGCCCAAGGGCCTCCAGGCGGGGAACGTGAAGAAGGTGGCGGTCTAGGCGGGGAGCCCGAAATTCCGGTTGCGCCGGGAGGAGCCCTTGTAGTAGCCTCTTCGCACGCCCGATCTTTCGTCGGCAGAAGCTCTGGAAAGCGGTTAGGTTTGCGAGCGGGCGCGGCGCGAGCCGCCCCCATCACACCCGAACCAAATCCCCGAAAGAAGGTCGGCCGGGAGAGAGCGTTCACTTCGGTCGCGGCAAGCCGCGCGCGGGGTGTACCGCGCCGCGCAGCCGCATGTGCATCGCGTAGGAGATCAGAAGGTGCCAGAGGGAACGGTCAAGTGGTTCAACGACGCCAAGGGCTATGGGTTCATTTCGCAGTCGGGCGGGGATGACGTATTCGTCCACTTCTCCGCCATCCAGGGAGAGGGGTTCAAGACTCTCCAGGAGGGGGAGCGGGTCATCTTCGAGATTGTCCAGGGCCCGAAGGGGCTTCAGGCCTCGAACGTGAGGAAGGGCGCCGCGGTCTAGCGCGACACCCGGGCTTCGGCAGAAACGGCGGCCGCTCCGGCGGCCGCCGTTCTTTTTGCGCCCCCGGAAATCCCCCGCCCGGCCGCCGTTCTTTCTTGCGCCTTCCTCAGCGGGAGGGCGCCTCCCGCCATTCCTCCCCCTTCCCCCGGGGGCCGCGGGCGTAGCGCCCCGCCGGGTCGCTCTCCCGGCCGGCGTCCTTCCGGAAGCGGCGCACCTCCACCTCCACCTCCGCCTCCCCGGCCCCGGCGCGCTCGAGCATCGCCGCCGCGAGGCGGCCCATGGCCTCGGCCCGCTGGCGGCGCTTCTTGGCGCTCACCTCGCTCCAGGGAAGGGACACCCGGAGGGCCAGGCGCGCCGCGGACGCTTCCGCGATCTCCACCTCGGCCCGGCTGACGTGCCGGGTGGCGTCCAGGTAGGCCTTGAGCACCCGGCCCACCTCCACCGCCGCCCGCTCCGGAGGGCCGCCACGCAGCGCCGCCGCCCGGCGCAGGAGGTCCGCCTCCACGCCGGCCCGGTCCAGGTAGAGCGACTTGGCCAGGAAGAGCGCCCCCGCCGGGATGGCGGCGGCGAGGAGGAAGCACGCCCAGAAGAGCGCCTGGCGGCGGACGCCCGGGCTCATCCGGCGCGCCCATCCAGCGCGCCGAGGAGGTCGCCCTCCCGCCGCAGGTCGGCGAAGAGGTGGTCCGGCGCGGCGCCCGCCAGCCCGTGGAGGGTGTCCCCCCCGGTCGCCACCGCGATGACGCGCGCCCCGCAGGCCCGGCCCGCCTGGACGTCCCGCCAGGTGTCCCCCACCACCCAGCGCGCGGCGCGGGCGCCGGGGTGCCGCCGGCGGAGGCGCTCCTCCCCCCGGCGGAAGCCCGCCTCGAGAAGGGCCACGCGGTCCTGGGAGTCATCGCCGTATCCCCCGAAGGGGAAGTAGCCGTTCAGCCCGCCGCGCTCGAGCTTGATGCGCGCCCCCCGCTCGAAGTTCCCCGTCCCCAGGCCCAGCACGACGTCCGCCCGCGCCGCGAGGGCCTCCAGCGCCCCGGGGATGCCGGGCATGAGGTGGAAGTTGCGCGAGGCGGTCACGCACCCCGGCAGGAGCTCCAGGTACCTCGCCATCAGGCGGGCCAGCTCCTCCGCCGTGCCCTCCCGGCCCAGGTGGGCGCGGAACATCTCCTGGCAGATGGCCGGGTCGGTCTTGCCGTGGGGGCGCACCTTCCGCATCGCGCCGGGCTGCCCGAAGAGATCGCGGAAGGCGTCGTCCAGGGCGCGGGCGCCCGCGCCCCCGCTCAGGAGCAGGGTGCCGTCCACGTCGAAGAGGATGAGGTGAACCCGGCGGGGCATGAATCGCTCCCTTCCGCGCGCCGCCTTCGGCGGCGGCCAGGGCTTGGTATATCATGGAGGCGGCGTCCCCCTCATCCATCCGGAGGCCCCGTGGCGAAGCGGGAGCGAATCGCCGTCGTGACGGGCGGGAACAAGGGGGTGGGCTTCGCCCTCTGCCGCCGCCTGGCGGGGGAGGGCTGCACGGCCGTCCTCACCGCGCGGGACGAGCGCAAGGGCCGGGCCGCCTGCGCGAGGCTGGAGCGGGAGGGCCTCGCCGTCCGCTTCCACCCCCTCGACGTGCGGGAGGAGGCCTCGGCCCGCGCCCTCGCCGCCTTCCTGGAGCGGGAGTTCGGGCGGCTCGACATCCTGGTGAACAACGCCGCCATCCTGAACGACCGCTCGAAGGACAGCCTGACGATCGGCCTGCCCTCCCTCCAGGAGACCCTGGACACCAACCTCTACGGCCCCCTGCGCGTCTGCCAAGCCCTCCTCCCGCTGCTGAAGAGGAGCGGCGGGGGGCGCATCGTGAACGTCTCGAGCTGGTTCGGGAGCCTGGCCGAGATGGGCGGGGGCGGCTACGCGGGCTACCGCATCTCGAAGGCCTGCCTGAACGCCCTCACGCGCATCCTGGCGGCGGAGCTGAAGGACGCGAAGATCCTCGTGAACGCGGCCTGTCCGGGCTGGGTGCGGACGGACATGGGGGGCTCGGGCGCCCCGCTCTCCCCGGACGAGGGGGCGGACACTCCGGCCTGGCTCGCCCTCCTCCCGGAGGGCGGCCCGGCGGGGGGCTTCTTCCAGGGCCGGAAGGCCTACGCGTGGTGAGGCGATGGCGCCGGACAGCCTTCAGGAGTTCATCGAGGATCAGCTGAGCGGCTTGCGGGGGCTGGAGTTCCGCCCGATGTTCGGAGGCGCCGGCATCTACCAGGACGGGGTCTTCTTCGGCGCCCTCCACAAGGAGCGGCTCTACTTCAAGACAGACGAGACGAGCCGCGCCGAGTACGAGGCCCGGGGGATGGGGCCCTTCCGGCCCACCCCCAAGCAGACCCTCAAGAACTACTACGAGGTGCCGGTGGAGATCATCGAGGACGCCGGCGCCCTGGCCGCCTGGGCCCGGCGGGCCGTCGCCTGCCAGGAGGCCAAGGGGAAGCCCCGGTCCCGGAAGCCCGCCGCCCGGCGCAAGGCCCCGCCCGGGCCCAAGGGCCCGCTCAGGCCCAAGGGGAGGTCCGCCCGTGGCCGCTGACAAGGTCGCCGCCGTGACGGGCGGGAACCGGGGGATCGGCCTCGCGATCTGCCGGGGGCTCGCCGCCCAGGGGGTGCGGGTCGTCCTCGCCGCGCGCGACCCGGAGAAGGGGGAGCGGGCCGCCGCCGCGCTCAAGGAGGAGGGCCTCCCCGTCCGCTTCCATCCCCTCGACGCGGGCGACCCGGCGAGCATCGAGGCCCTCGCCGCCTTCGCCGGGAGGGAGTACGGCCGGCTCGACATCCTGGTGAACAACGCCGCGATCCGGAACGACCGGGAGTACCGGGCGGAGAACATCCCCCTGGCGGTCCTCCAGGCGGCGATGGCGGCGAACGCCCTCGGGCCGCTCCTGCTCTGCCAGCGGCTGGCCCCCCTGCTCAAGAAGAGCGGAGCGGGGCGCATCGTGAACGTCTCGAGCGGGATGGGCTCCCTCGCCCAGATGGAGGGAGGCTCCCCCGCCTACCGCGTCAGCAAGGTGGCGCTCAACGCCATCACCCGCCTCCTCGCGGACGACCTCCGGGGGAGCGGGGTGCTGGTGAACGCCTGCCACCCGGGCTGGGTGCGGACGGAGATGGGCGGAGCCGGCGCGAGCAAGAGCCCCGAGGAGGGGGCCGACACCCCCATCTGGCTCGCCCTCCTGCCCGAGGGAGGCCCCACGGGCGGCTTCTTCCGCGACCGCCAGCCGATGGCCTGGTGAGCGCGCAGGGCGCCCACGAAGGAGCGCGCATGACCGAGGACATCCGGGCCGAGATCCCCCACCTCCGGAAGGGCCTCGCCGCCTGCCCCGGCTGGGTGGAGGAGGAGTTCGCCGGCATCCCCGAGGCGCGGATGGGCTTCGCGCAGCAGGAGCCCCCCTGGGCGCGGTGGCCGCCCGAGGTCCAGCTCCGCCACATGGCGATGGTGCCCGTCCGCTGGCTGGTCGAGAAGCTGGGGGAGGCGCTGCAAGCGCGCGGTTACGCCTATCCGCCCTTCGACGCCGCCGCCCTTTGGCGGGGCACGGGGCGGCACGTCCCCCGGGAGGTGTGCCCGGACAAGGCCTCCCTCCTCGCCTTCATGCGCTCCTTCCTGGCGCTCGCGGCGGACATCCTGGATCGCGAGAGCCCCGAGGGGCTGCGCGCGGTCACCTGCCTGTGGGTGGTGGACCCCGAGGCGGTGCGGGAGGACGGGGCGGCCAGCGAGCGCCCCATCGACTTCTGGCGCATGGCGGCGAGGCTCCACCCCGTGGGCGTGCGCGAGGACCCGCGGGGGCCGGGCCGCTTCACCGTGGAGCTGATCGCCGCCCTGCGCCAGATCTACTGGGAGTTCCTGGCCCACATCCGGACCACCCAGCGCCTCAAGGGGTTGCTCGGCCTCCCCGCCCGGGTGAAGCTGCCGGTCGAGGGCTACCTGACCGTCCCGAAGTTTTATGATTGAACCGCCCGCGGATCGGACGCCTCCCTTGGCCTTGGACGCGCGCGAACCCCCGGCGGGCTGGCGCCCCTGGGCGAAGGCCGCCCTGAGCCTCGCCGTGATGGCGGGGTTCCTGTGGCTGGCCTTCCGCCGGATCCCCCTGGGGGAGTTCCTGCGGGCGATGGGGGAGGCGCATCTCTTCCCCATCCTCCCCTACCTGGCGCTCCAGGTGCTGGCGAACGCCCTGCGCGCCTGGCGGTGGAAGCTCTTCCTCCAGGGGGCGGCGCCGCGGCTGCGCCGCCGGGACGCCTTCGCCGCCCTCATGGTGGGCTACGCCGTGAACGTGGCCGTGCCCCGCGGGGGGGAGCTGGCGCGGGGGGTCTTCCTCCAGCGCGTGGCGGGGGTGCCCCTCGCGGCGGGGCTCAGCTCGGTGATCGCCGAGCGGCTGCTCGATCTGCTCACGATGGCGTTGCTCTTCCCCCTGGCGCTGCTCGCCTACCGGGGCCGGCTCGAAGGGGTCTTCCCGGGGATCGGCGCCGGAGTGGCCCTGACGGCCCTCGCCTCGGCGGGGGCGCTCGCCGCCGCCTGGTGGCTCGGCCGCAACCCCCAGGGAGGATCCCTCCGGCTGGCCGGCTACCTCCAGCGGCTCTCCCCCGGCTTCGCGGAGCGGGCGCGGCGGACGGGCGGGCACTTCCTGGAGGGGCTGGGGGGCCTCTTCCGGCGGGAGAACGCTCCGGCGGTGGCGCTCCTGACCGCCGCCATCTGGCTCCTCTACGCCCTGGGCTTCTGGGCGCTCTTCTATTCCTTCCCCTTCGCCCGGACCGCCGCGCCCGGCTTGGAGGACGCGCTGGGGATCACCCTGGTGGTGGCCATCGCCTACGCCCTCCCCTCCCCCGGCGGGGCGGGCACCACCCACTTCTTCGCCAGCCAGTTCCTCATCGGCCTCCTGCAAGTGGACCCGGGCCAGGCCCTCGCCTACGCCACCCTCGTCCACGCGCTGGGGGGCGGGTGGGTCATCGTCCTGGGGGGAGGATACGCCTTCTTCGCCCGCCCCAAAAAAAATAAATAACTTAAGTAATATCAAATAACTACACGATTCCACCATCAACAAAATTTTTTTCCTTAGAATTGTGTTGCTAAAGCTGACTTTTTTACTTATAAATATCCCAACTCTCGCTGCGCCGGGCATGCCCGGCCCTGATCATTGCCATTTCAACCCGCGATGGAGGAAACCCGCCCATGTCCCCCACATCCGAATACGCCCATCCGGAGGTTCTGGTCTCCACCGAGTGGGTGGCCCAGCACGGCAAGGACCCGAACGTCCGCCTCGTCGAGGTGGACGTGGACACCACCTCCTACGAGAAGGGCCACATCGAGGGCGCCGCGGGCGTGAGCTGGGACAGCCAGCTCACCGATCAGGTGCGCCGCGACCTCCTCTCGACCCAGGGCTGGGAGCAGCTGCTGAGCGGACTCGGCATCTCGAACGCCACCACCATCGTCGCCTACGGCGACAACAACAACTGGTTCGCCGCCTGGTTCGTCTGGCAGCTCAAGTACTACGGCCACGCCGACGCCCGCCTCATGGACGGCGGCCGGGTGAAGTGGCTCAAGGAGAACCGCCCCCTCACCACCGCCCTCCCCAGCCATCCCGCCGGGAGCTACAAGGTGGACCCCGCGAAGATGAACAAGGCCCTCCGCGCCTACCGCCGCGACGTCGAGGACCTCATCTCGAGCGGCAAGGCCTTCGCCCTCGTGGACGTGCGCTCCCCCGACGAGTACACCGGCAAAGTGCTCGCCCCCGCCGGCCTGAACGAGACCTGCCAGCGGGGCGG
>JBBTDR010000669.1:0-8623 GCA_038042665.1 Nitrospinota bacterium | reverse complement strand
CGTAGAGGGCGCCCACGCCCTTGGGGCCGTAGATCTTGTGGGCCGACATCGAGAGCAGGTCGATGCGCATGTCGTCCACGTGGATGGGGATCTTGCCGTAGCCCTGGGTGGCGTCGGTGTGGAAGAGGGCGCCGCGCTCGCGGCAGAGCTGGCCGATCTCCTTGATCGGGTTGAGCACCCCCACCTCGTTGTTGGCCGACATGATGGAGACGAGGATGGTGTCGTCCCGCATGTGCTCCCTCACCATCTCGGCGGTGGTGATGCCGTCGGTGGGGGGCTCGATGTAGGTCACGTCGAAGCCCCAGGTCTCGAGCCGCTTGGCCGAGTCGATGATGGCCTTGTGCTCGATGGCCGAGGTGATGACGTGCTTGCCCTTGCTCTTGTACATCTCGGCCACGCCCTTGAGGGCCATGTTGTCGGACTCGGTGGCCCCGCTGGTGAAGATGATCTCGCGCGGGTCGGCGCCGATGACGGCGGCGATCTTCTCGCGGGCGGTGTCCACGGCCTTCTCCGCCTCCCACCCGAAGGAGTGGTTGCGGCTGGCCGCGTTGCCGAACTTCGCGTTGAAGTAGGGCTGCATCTCCTCCACCACGCGCGGGTCGGTCGGCGTGGTGGCCTGGTAGTCCATGTAGATGGGGAATTTCAGGCTCATCGAGGCTCTCCCACAGAGGCGCCAATCATGTCGAGCAGCGTCATCCCCTCCAGCAGATGGATGACCTTGCGCTGGATGCGCTCCATCGGACGGACGATGGGGCAGCACTGGTACTGGTCGCAATCGGCGGTCTCGCCCGCCTGGCAGATTGCCATCGCGATGGGCCCCTCGATCGCGCGGATGACCTCCGCCACCGTGACCGACTCGGGCCGCCGCGAGAGGACGTAGCCGCCCTTCGGGCCGTTGCGCGACTCCACGATGCCGCTCTTCGCCAGCGTCTGCATGGTCTTGGCGAGGAGCTCGGCCGGGATGCCGTAGGCGCCGGCGATGGCCTTCGCGTTCGTGGCCTCGCCCTCTCCCTGCTCGGCCAGGTGGGCCAGCGCCATCAGGCCATAGTCGGTCCGCTTGGAGAGGGTGAACATCGCGCGCCTTCCTCCGGCCGGGGGCGTCCGCCCCGGCTGCCGCTCGCCGGGGTGGACGTGAAAGGCGACCTTTTTAATCGCCGATTAAAACCATCGCATATATACGACGCGCGGCGGATTCTGTCAACCGCTCAAGAGCAATTATTCCGGCGCAATGTCCCAAAAGCCTCGCATCGTTCTATTCCAGGGCGGACAAAATGTTATGATATTTATATTATAATTATTTTTTGTCTTTTATCTCCCTTCAGGCACGCTCTCCAGGGTCCATTGCCCTTGCCGGATGCGCACCATGATCAGGGCGTCAGCCCCCAGGCCGTTGTGATCCGTCTCGGAGAAGTCGAAGCGCCCGGTCAGCCCCGTGTAGCGGCGGGTGTCCACCAGGTACTTGGGGATGCGCGCGCGGCTGGGGCCGGCCGCCCGCATGGCCCCCACCAGGAGCCGGAAGGCGTCCGCCGCGAAGCCCGCCACCCCGTCCGGAGTCCTGCGGTGGCGGCGGATGAAGGCCTCGCGGAACTCGGCGATCTCGCGCAGCCCCGGGGAGTCCGGGGGGAGGATGGCCGCCGCGGGCACCCGCGCCGCCGGGAACACCACCCCCTCCGCCGCCCGTCCCGCCTCCTTCAGGTCGAGGCCGGGGCCCAGGGCGGTCTCCAGGTAGATGGGGAGCCCCAGGTCCAGCGCCATCCGCGCCCGCACCACCGCGAGCAGGGCCTGCGCCCGCCCCCAGTGGACGAAGGCCTCCACCCCCCGCACCCTCGCCGCGTGGAAGAAGGGGAGGAAGTTGTGCTCGTTCGGCCGGTAGGCTTCGTTCATCAAGATAGTGACCCCGGCCGGGGGGGCCAGGGCGCTCAGCAGGGCGCGGCCCTCGGCGCCCTCGGGGTCGCCCGAGCCCAGGAGCGCCATCCGGCTCGCCCCCAGCGCCGCCATGTGGGAGAAGATGGCCTTGGCCCCCAGGGAGGCCGGGATGGCCGTCGAGAACACCCAGGGCCGGGCCGGGTCGAAGAGCTCCTCGGGCGCCGTGAGGGTGAAGAGGGGGATCTGCTGCTTGGCGGCCTCGCGCGCCGCCGCGAGCGCCTCGGGGATGGAGACGGGGCCGATGATGGCGGCCGCCTCCCCCTCCCGCGCCAGCTCCTGCACGGCTTCGGCCGCGCCCTCGGGGCTGCCCGCCGTGTCCACCACCCGGAGGACGATCTCCCGGCCCGCGATCCCGCCCCCGGCCTGGTTGGCCCGGTCGATCTCGAGGAGGAGGGCGTCGCGGGCCTCCTTCCCCAGGGCCGCCCCGCGCCCCGAGAGGTCGAGCGCCGCCCCGATCGCCACCGCGCCCGGGGGGGCCTCGGCCGCGCGCGAGCGGGCCGCGGGCCCCGCCGCCAGCGCGGCCAGGAGCGCGAGGGCCATCCCCGTGAGGCGCGTCGTCCCACCCATGGCGTACAATGCCGTCCATCCGGATCGCCCCCGGCCCGCCGGGCCGGGAATTCGCCCGCTATCGGCTGGCCTGGACCATGTCAAACCAGCGAAAGACCCGCCGCCCCCCGCCGCCCAGGCCGGGCGCCGCCGCCCCCGGCCCCTCCTGGCGCAGGCGGGTGCGGGAGCGCCTGCTCGGCTGGTACGGCAGGGAAAAGCGCGGCCTCCCCTGGCGGAAAGAGAGGGAACCTTACCGCATCTGGGTCTCCGAGGCCATGCTCCAGCAGACCCGGGCCGGGACCGTGGCCCCGCGCTACGCCCGCTTCCTCCAGCGCTTCCCCACCCTCCAGACCCTGGCCGGCGCCCCCCTCGAAGCCGTCCTCGCCGAGTGGCAGGGGCTCGGCTACTACGGCCGCGCCCGGAGCCTCCACCGGGCCGCGCGCGAGGCCGCCGGGCGCTTCGGCGGGGAGCTCCCCCCTAGCCTCGCCGCCCTGCGCTCGCTGCCCGGCTTCGGGCCCTACATGGCGGGCGCGGTGGGGAGCATCGCCTTCGGCCTGCGCGCCCCCGCCGTGGACGGGAACGTCCTCCGCGTCTTGGCCCGCCTCCTCGATCTCGCCCAGCCCGTGGACAAGCCCGCTGGCCGCGCCGCCATCGAGGAAGAGGCCCAAGCCCTCCTCCCTCCCTCCAGGCCCGGGGACTTCAACCAGGCCCTCATGGACCTGGGCGCCCTGATCTGCCTGCCCCGCCGCCCCCGCTGCGGCGCGTGCCCCCTCGAAGGCCTCTGCGCGGCAAGACAGGCGGGCACGGTCTCGAAACGGCCCGTCAAATCCCCCAAGCGGCCCCCGCTTGAGGCCACCCTCTTTCAATTATGGGCCGAGCAGCGAGGGAGGCTGCGCCTCCTCCGCCGGGAGAAGGACGGCCTCTTCGGCGGCCTCTGGGAGCTGCCCGGCTGGCTGGCCGAGGGTAGGCCCGAGCCCAAGGAAGCGGAGTGGCGGCGCGCCTGCGCGAAGCATCTCGGCCCCGGCTGGCGGGCGGGCGGGGAGCTCGCCCGCTTGGTGCGCGTCCTCACCCACCGGAAGATCCTCTTCATCCTCCGCCGGACCCTCCCGCCCGCGGGCAAGCGGGCCTCGCCCAGGGATGCGGACGGGGCGGTGTGGGCGGATGAAAAGACGCTTGCGGCGCTGCCCTTATCAAATGCGCAGCGGGCGGCGATCGAGGCGGCGAGGAGGGGGATGGAGAGCGCCCAGGGAAAGCTGTTCGGCAAGGCAGCCCGGTAAGCCCTCCTCTGCTTTAGTTGATTCCACTGGCCTCTATCTGCTATAGCTCAAGTGATTCCCCCTTCCGCCATTAAGGGGAACCGCGATGCAGCTCATCTCCCGCAAGCAAAAGGGTCATAAGTTCTTTCGCGCGCAAGACCTGCGGACAATTCCGACTTACAAAATTTCCGAGGCGGCGCATTATCTTTCGATGCCCGAGTCTACGCTTCGTTCGTGGGCGCTCGGGCAAACCTACCGGACCAGGGCAGGCCGAAGGTTGTTCCGCCCCATCCTCTCCGTCCCCGACCCAAGCCTCCGGCTGCTGTCATTCCTTAATCTTGTTGAGGCCCACATCCTCAACGCCATCCGGCGGAAGCATAAAGTGCCGCCGCAAAAGGTCCGGAAGGCCATATTTTTTCTTAAGGACCGCCTGGGTTCCCAATCTCCGCTCATCGAAAGCCAATTCGAGACCAACGGCCTCGACCTTTTCGTGGACCATTACGGCAAGTTGATCAACGCCTCTCAGGACGGCCAACTCGCCATGAGAGAAGTCCTGATACTGCACCTCCAAAGAATCGAACGGGACCGGAAGGGCGTCCCGATCAAGCTCTTCCCGTTCACCTTCGCAGGCAAAGACATCCCCCCCGAACCCAAGGCGGTCGTCATTGATCCGCTCGTGTCGTTCGGGCGCCCTGTCCTGGCAGGAACGGGAATTCCCACCGTGGTCATCGCCGAGCGCTGGAAGGCCGGGGAGGCCATCGAGAGCCTGATGCGCGATTTCGGCAGGAGCCGGGAGGAAATCCTGGAGGCCATCCGGTGTGAGTTCCACATCCGAGCCGCCTGACCTTCCCGTATTTTTCATCGATCATTCGTTAGGCCGAATCGCTGTCCCTGAAGCGCTCCGCCATCATGGCCGCGAGGTCAAGGTTCTTTCGGAGCTTTTCCCGGAAAGCTGCGAAGACGCTGTCTGGTTGCAAGAGGTTGGCCGACGCGGCTGGATCGTTTTCACGAAAGACAAGGGGATCAAAAACCGCTCCATTTATATCCAAGCCATCATGAACGCTGGCGCCGCCGCTTTCGTGCTGACGGCAGGAAATCTCACGGGCGCGCAAATGGCGGAGGTGTTCGTTAAGGCCTTGCCCGCCATTGTCCGGTTCGTCGAGGCCTTTTCTCCCCCTTTCATCGTGACCGTATCCAGGGCCGGGGAGCTCGCCTGCCTCTACCCCCCAAAACCGAAGAGACGGCGCCGCTGAGGTCCGTGCCGCGCCCTGAACAAAAACCGGGGGCGGCCGCCCGCCCCCGGTTATTTTCTTACGCTTCTTCTACCTCAGCTGCCCCTCGATGGCCTTGAGGCCCACGAGGGCGCAGGCCTCGTCCTTGTCCCCGCCGGGGGCGCCGCTCACCCCGATGGAGCCGATGACCGCCTCGCCCGCCTTGATGGGGAGGCCGCCCCTGAGCAGGATGACGCCGGAGATGTCCTTGAGCGCGGGGTTGGTTTCGGCGCGCTTGATCGTGACTTCGGTGCTGGCCCGGAAGGTGAGGGCGGTGTAGGCCTTGCGGCGGCTGGTGCTGGCCGCGTGAGGCCCGGCCCCGTCGCCCCGCAGATAGACCTTCACCCGCCCGTCGCGGTCCATGACGGTGACGTCCACCTTGAAGCCCTGCTTCACGCACTCGGCCACCGTCGCGCTGGCGAGCTCCTGGGCGGCCTTGAGCGAGATGTCCTTGACGGCCATCTGCGCCGAGGCGGGCGCGGCCAGGGCCAGGCCGAGCAACAGTGCGGGCAGCACGATTCCCTTGCGCATGACCAATCCTCCTCTTGCGAAATTCCCCGCGCGCGAGCCGCGGGGCCGGCCCTATGCCAGCCCCTCCGGCAGGCTCTCGATGAAGGCCCGCATCTCCTCCCTCACCCGGAGCGCCAAGCGGCTGGCCGCCGGTCGCTCCCCGGAGTGAACCACGTGTTTGGATCATACGCCTAGCGCCCCCCGAAGCGCTCCTTCAGGTAATCCTCCAGGGGGCGCGGCTCGAAGCCGAAGGCGCGCTTCATGGGCCCGGGGTCGCAGACGTTGTCCTCGCCCAGCATGGTGATCTGGTCCTCGGTGAAGGGGGGCTTGCCCGGCAGGAGGTGGAAGAGCTTGGCCTGGAGCCGGGCGAGGGGGACGGGGAGGTGGACGAGCATCCGCCGCTTGCCGAGGGCCGCGGCGACGAGGCGGAGGAGCTCCTCCAGGGCGTAGGCGCGGTCCCCGCCCAGGCCGTAGGTCTGGCCGGCGGTCTCGGGCCGGGCGAGGGCCCCGGCGAAGCAGCGGGCCACATCCTCCACCCAGATGGGCTGGAGCTTGCCCCGGCCCGGGCCGATGACGGGCACGACGGGGGAGCGGCGGGCGATGCCCGCGAAGACGTCCAGGAACTCGTCGCGCTCCCCGAAGATGATCGAGGGCCGGAAGATGGTCCAGGGGGTCTTGCCCGCGCGCACGATCCGCTCGGCCGCCCACTTGGTCTGGTGGTAGCGGGCCACGGCGTTCTCGCGCGTCCCCAGGGCGCTCATGTGGAGGAAGCGCTTGGCCTTGGCCTGCTCCGCGGCGGCGGCCACGCGCCGGGTGCCCTCGATGTGGACGGCCTCGAAGCCGGGCGTCCCCTTCTCGATGATGATGCCCACGAGGTGGACCACCGCCTCGCACTTCGACATGAGATCGGCGAGCTGCTCCACCGAACTCCGGGTGATGTCCCCGCGCACGGGGTACACCCCCGGGATGGCCGTGAGCCGCCGCCGGTGGGCCTCCGCCTCGCGCGAGAGCACCCGGCACTCGTGGCCCGCCAGCGAGAGCTGGCGCAGCAGCGGCTCCCCCACGTAACCCGAACCTCCGGTGACGAACACTTTCATGCGCCGGCCCCTCCTTGAGAGCTCCCGATCCAGCCGAGGCGCGCGCCGGGCGGGGGCCCCTCCTTCAGCACCTCGCGCAGCACCTCGGTCGCGTAGGCGCCCGGGGGGAGGACGAACCCGAGCAGGAGGTCCTCCCCCTCGCGCCTGACGTCCAGCTCCTCCAGCCTCGCGCGGTAGGGCCGGCGGCCCCCGCGCAGCCCCATGCTCCCGAGCCCCGCCGCCGCGCCCTCCAGGCCGAGGCCCAGCCGCCGGGCGGCCTCCGCCTCGATGGCGGCGGGCTCGCCGCGCGCCGCCAGCATCTTCTCGCCGAGCAGGGGGCCCGCCGGGCTCGCCTCGAAGCGGGCGAGGGCCTGGGCCTCCTCCTCCGGCTCCCCCACCCGCCAGGCCTTCCCGGAGGCGTGGCTCACGGCCACGTCCCCGGCGAGGAGGCGGTCGTGCAGGCCGCGCTCGAGGCGCAGGGCCAGGCAGGCGTTGAACCAGGCCGCCTGGAGGGCCGAGCCGTAGAGCATCCGCTCCCGCCCCGGGATGGCCCGCGCCGCCTGGGCCGGGGACGCCCCGCCGGCCAGCCGCGCGAGGGCGCGCCGCTCCCCCTCCCAGGAGGGAGGGAGGAGCCCGAGCGCCCCGGCGAAGTCCCCCGCCTCGAAGCGGCGGGCGGCCTCCCGCAGCCGGACGTCCGCCCGCTCGCCCAGCCGCCCGCTCCCGAGCAAGGCGCGCAGGGCGCCCTCGGCGTCCCCCGCCGCGAGGGCGAGACCCGCCTCGGCCGAGTGGCCGTGGGCGCCGAAGCGCTGCTCCCCGAAGCCGTTGGGCGCCCCCCGCGCCTCGAGGATTCCGAGGGCGGCGCGCGCCCGCCCCTCGCCCTCCGGCGTGACCCCGCGCAGCCGGAGGAGGAAGCGGTTGCCCCGCAGCTCCCCCCGCCTGAGCTTGGCGCGGCCGCGCTCCAGGCGGAGGACGCGGAGCCCCTCGCCGGGCGCCTCCCCGGCGACGCGCCCCTCCCCCTCGCGCCCGCAGCGCAGGGAGATCCACTGCCGGGTCACGGCCTGGGCGTCCTTGAGGCCGGCGTAGCCCGCCTCCTCCTCGGGGATCCCCGCGAGGCGGGCGAGGCGGCGCACGGCCTCCAGGGTGGAGAGGCCCCGCTTCTCCACCCAGAGGTAGAGATGCTCCCCCGCCCCCCCGGGAGGGGCGAGGGGGATCTCCTCGACCTGGAAATCCTCCGGACGCTCCCGGGCGCGGCCCCCGCAGCCGGGGACCTCCCGGGTGAGGTAGCTTCCGCGGACCTCGTTCTCGCGCACGGCGGGCATTATACCGGGGAGCGGCCGCCGGGCCACCCCATGCCTGGCGGGGTGGCCCCGCAAGGGCGGGGGGTGGGCCCTGTCATTCCGAGGGCGCCCAAGGGGGCGGGAAGATTGCGGTTTCCGGGGAAGGGCGCTAGGTTTCCCCGGCCGCCCCGCCGCGAACGTGAGGGGAAGGGTGCCCATGAGCGCTCTGCTGGACCGGACCACCCTGGGCCTGGCCGCCCTGGTGGCGGTCCTCTACTTCATTCTCTACCGCAAGACGGGCTTCTTCCCCCTGGGCGCGGTGGGGAAGGCCGCCCAGCTCATGGGGAGCATCCTGCCCCGGATGGTGGTCGGCATCTTGCTGGGGGTGGCGGTGGCGGAGCTGCTGCCCGGGGAGGTGATCGAGGGCTGGCTCTCGGACCGCTCGGGCTGGCGGGGCCACGCCGTGGGGATGCTGGCGGGCTCCCTCGCCCCGATCGGGATGCCCTTCGTCCTCTACCCCCTCGCGGGGGGCCTGATGGCCGGAGGGGCGGGCGTGGGGCCCGTGGTCACCTTCCTCACCGCCTCGGCCCTCTTCGGCCCGGTGCGGATCCTCACCTTCGAGCTCCCCATCCTCGGGGGCGGCTTCTTCCTCCTGCGGCTCGCGTGCGTCTTCTGGATGCCCCCGGTGGCGGGCTACCTCGCCCAGGGGCTGGCGCGGGCGGTGAGGTGAGGGGGGCGTAGGCGGGGGCTAGGCGGTGGCG
>JBBTDR010000668.1:0-1353 GCA_038042665.1 Nitrospinota bacterium | reverse complement strand
CCCGCGCTACCGCCATCTGGCCGGGCGTAGGGCGTACCGGTCAGGCCACGCGCCGGGGGAGCTCGTGATGGGGGGCAGGCGCGTGAGGGTGCGCCGTCCCCGGGCGCGGGGGGTGGATGGGCGTGAGGTCGTGCTTCCCAGCTGGCGGATCTTCTCGGAGGAAGATCCCCTCAACGAGCGTGCCTTCGAGCAGATGGTCCTGGGGGTGGCGGCGCGGCGCTACCGGCGCTCGCTGGAGGCCCTGCCCGAGGGGATGTCCTCGCGGGGCGCGAGCCGGAGCGCGGTGAGCCGGCGCTTCGTCGAGGCGAGCCAGGCGAAGCTGGAGGAGCTTCTGGCGAGGCCTCTGGAGGGTCTTGGCCTCAAGGTCTTGATGCTGGATGGGCTTCACTTCGCTGAGCACGTGGTGCTCGTCGCCCTGGGGATCGACGGGGAGGGCCGCAAGCACCTGCTGGGCCTGACCGAGGGGGCCACCGAGAACGCCTCCGCGTGTGTGTCCCTGCTGACGGGCCTGAGGGAACGGGGGCTTGAGACCTCCCGCTCGCTCCTGGTGGTGACGGACGGGAGCAAGGCGCTCTCCCGGGCGGTCCGGGAGGTCCTTGGGGAGTGGGCGCTGGTCCAGCGCTGCCAGGTGCACAAGAAGCGCAACGTCCTCGAGCACCTTCCCCAGGGGATGCGCCCCTCGGTGGGCGCGGCCCTGAGGCAGGCCTATGGCAGCCGGGACCCCGAGCGGGCCAGAAGGCTGCTCATGAACTTGGCCAAGCAGCTGGAGGGCGAGCATCCCGGGGCGACGGCATCGCTGCGGGAGGGCCTGGAGGAGACGCTCACCGTCATGGGGATGGGGCTTGCACCCGCCCTGGAGCGCACCCTCTCCAGCACGAATGCCCTGGAGAACCTCCTGGGCTCCGTCCGCGCAACGAGCCACAGGGTCAAGCGCTGGAAGGGAGGAGGGATGATCCTGCGCTGGATGGCGGCGGCTCTCATGGAGGCGGAGAAGGGCTTCCGCCGCGTGCGGGGCTGCCAGGGCATGGCCCGTCTCAGCCTCGTGCTGGCACGGAACGACGAACGCCTAAATGCCGAAGTGAAGACTGTGGAGGCCGCCTGACCATGAAGGGCCGCCACCCAAATTCAACAGCGGGCGGGACATTGCCCACTGAAACCGAGAGGCCTAAGAGCCCGACTTGGATTTCTGCTGTAAGACCGAATCCGCATACCAGCAAGAAGCATCTCTTTTTCGAGGAGTTGGCGACCCTCCTCTGAGGAGAAGATGGCATTCTCCAGCTTGCCGCCTGGCCGGCGCGGCGCGAATGGAAATTTCTTCTCTTGAGACACATAAGCTTGCAAGACTTCATCGTC
>JBBTDR010000667.1:0-2510 GCA_038042665.1 Nitrospinota bacterium | reverse complement strand
CCGGCGGATGGCCTCGCCCTGAAGCGCCGCCGCCCCCGCCGCCTCGACCACGAGGTCGGGGCCGCCCTTCCAGCCCCGCCCCTCCAGCACCTGGTCCAGGTCGTCCTTGCCCGCCTGGGCGGTCACCTCCGCCCCCAGCCTTCGGGCCAGCTCGAGGCGCGAGGCCACGGTGTCCACGACGCACACCTCCCCCGCCCCCAGGTAGCGGGCGAACTGCATGGTCAGGAGCCCGATGGCTCCCGCCCCGTACACCAGCACGCGGTCCCCCGTCTCCACCCCGCAGCGCTCGAGACCCACCACGGCCGTCCCCGCGGTGGTCATGAGGGTGCCCGCGGTGAAGGACATGCCCTCGGGCAGGCGGTGGAGCACCTTGGCCGGGACGGCGCAGTACTGGGCGAACCCCCCGTTCGAGGTGATCCCCACCTGGCGGTGGACGGGGCGGCGGCCGTAGTTCTCGCAGATGGTGTAGTAGCCCCGCAGGCAGTTGGCGCACTTGCCGCAGGCGGCGTGGCTCTCGGTGGCCACCCGGTCGCCCGGCTTGAAGCCCTCGGCCCGGCCGCCCACCCTCACCACTTCGCCCGTCCACTCGTGGCCGGGGATGAGGGGATAGACCACCCCGGGCAGGTGGCCCTCGATTAGGTGGATGTCCGATCCGCAGAAGCTGCACGCCTTGACCCGGACGAGCACCTCCTCGGCCCCGGCCTCGGGCTCGGGGTAATCCACCACCTGGTACTCGTGAGGCTTCTCGACCCAGACCGCTCGCATCCCATCCCTCCTCTCGTATCCTCCGGCGCGGCGCAATCGCCCTGACAAACAATTGAATTTATTACTATTTCCGAAACGCCAAGGAAACTCCGAAAACGGCATTACGGGATTATCCAGTCCTAATATATTGTATGTGTGGGCAATGATCCAGGGGGCCATCTGGATTTCCGGCCATCCCCCCATCCCGGCCTCGCCCGGCACACCGTTTCGCTGGACCACGTGGAGGATTTCCCCCCATGACCTCGTCGCGGCGCACCATCGGCAAGAGCTTTCCCCGGGCGAACGGCTCCCAGCTCGCCTCCGGATCGGCCCTCTACGTGGACGACCTCCGGCCCGCGGGCCTGCTCTGCGGCGCGGTGCTCCGGGCCGGGCGCCCCCACGCCCGCATCCTCCGCATCGACACCCGCCGGGCCGAGCGCGTGAAGGGGGTGGCCTGCGTCCTCACCGGCCACGATGTGCCGGTGAACGCCTACGGGCTCCTCCTCCAGGACCAGCCCGTCCTGTGCACCGACAAGGTCCGCTACGAGGGCGACCCCGTGGTGGCGCTGTGCGCCGGGAGCTGGGAGGCGGCGGCCGAGGCCGCCCGCCTCGTCCGGGTGGAGTACGAGGACCTGCCCGTGGTCTCCGACCCCGAGGAGGCCATCCGGCCCGGCAGCGCGCTGCTTCACGAGGCGCATCCCACGGGCAATCTCGTGCTCGAGTGGAAGGTCCGCCGCGGGGACACCGAGGCCGGCTTCGCCGAGGCGGACCTCATCGTCGAGGAGCGCTACCAGAGCCGCACCCAGGAGCACGCCTCGATCGAGACCCATATCTGCCTGGCGGAGGTGGATGTCTCCGGAAGGCTCGTCGTCCACGTCTCCTCCCAGACGCCCTACCAGATCCGCTTCAACCTGAGCCGGATCCTCAAGCTGCCCATCGGGCGGGTGCGGGTGCTCAGCCCGGCCTCGGGCGGCGGCTTCGGGGGCAAGCACGAGCCCATGATCGAGCCCCTCGCGGCGCTCTGCGCGATGAAGACCGGCCGGCCCGTGAAGTTCCGCATGACGCGCGAGGAGGAGTTCACCGCCTCCACCATCCGCCACTCCATCACCATGGACTACAAGACCGGCGTCACGCGGGACGGGCGCATCACCGCCCGCCAGCTCCGGCTCCTCCTCGACGGCGGGGCCTACTGCTCCTTCGGGGAGACCACCGCCTCGAAGGCCGCCCTCATGGGAGCTGGGCCCTACCGCGTCCCGAACCTCCGCGTGGACTCCCTCCTCACCTACACCAACAACGGCATCGCGGGGGCGGTGCGCGGCTTCGGCGTCACCCAGACGACCTACGCCTGCGAGTGCCACATGGACACCCTCGCCAAGCGCCTCGGGCTGGACCCCCTCGACTTCCGCCGCCGCAACGCCCTGAAGGCCGGCGACCCCGCCCACAGCGGCGACCCCATCCAGAGCTGCGGCTTCGCGGAGTCCCTCGAGGCCGCGGCGCGCGAGGTGAACTGGGGCTCGATCGGCGGGGGGCGGCCCTCGCCCTGCGGGCACAAGCGGCGGGGCCGGGGCCTCGCCGCGATGATCTACCCCGTCGGCTTCACCGCCGCGGCCAACCCCAGCGCCGCCTTCGCCCGCGTGAACGAGGACGCCACCCTCACCATCTGGACCGGCTGCGCCGACGTGGGCCAGGGCGCCCACATCATCCTCCGCCAGATCGCGGCCGAGGAGCTGGGGGTGGGCGTGGAGAGCGTCCACCTCGTCACCGGC
>JBBTDR010000666.1:6793-13587 GCA_038042665.1 Nitrospinota bacterium | reverse complement strand
CCCCTCCTTACCTATTCCCATACCTCTATAGAGAGGAGGGAAGGAAGGAAGAAGGGAAGATGGTGGGATTTTCTTCAACTTTCCCTTCCCACCGCCCCCACCTCTGGGTGCTGCCAAAATTTCAGCTTGGCCCCATCCCTCCAACCATCCACACGTTCATACCCAAGAAGCCGTAGAACTTTCGCCACCCGCATTTGCGCCGCCCGATCCTGGCGGGCCACCTCCATACCCAAGGCTTCCCAAAGCACCTTCGGGGTTGTTGTCCAGGTGCGATCTTTTATGTACTCGGCGATTGGGATCTCCCAAGCATCCTCCTCCCGCCTGGCCTCCTGGGCCTCCTGGGCCTCATGTTCCGGCGTCACCCACCACGTCGCGCCTCCAACGAACTTCTCCTGGGCCTCCGCGAAGTACTGGCCTCTGTTCGCTGCGATCAGGTCCAGGCGGATTTCCCCGCAAACTGCCGGCCAAAAGCGACGGCCTCCGGTGAAGTCTCGAAGGTAGTGCCGTTCGTTGGTGGTGCCCACGAAGATGCACCTCCGGGGGTGATCCTCGGCGGTCCGGCCATAAGGGGCCCTAAAGCGGTCGGACGTGGCCGAGACGGCTTGCTTGATGCGGGTCACCTCCGTCCGGCTGAATGAATCCAGTTCGGCAATCTCGACGAGCAACTTGCCCTCCAGTACCATGAAGAAATCTCGCCCTCCGGCCGATTCCATGCTTTCGGCGTACCAGGGCCCCCCGATTGCGGCGAGGGCGGAAGACTTTCGTGCGCCCTGGGGGCCTTCGAGTACCAACATGTTGTCAACCTTGGTTCCCGGGCGCAGGATGCGGGCCGCCATGCTGATCCAGAAGTTTCCAGAGATCGCCCGGATATATGGGGTGTCTTCCGCCCCAAGGGCATCGGCCAGGAAAAGGTGGATTCGTTCGATCCCATCCCACGTCAGCCCATTCAGCCAATCACGCGGTTCATCGCGGGCATCCAAGTGCGCGAAGGCGGAGACGGCCTTGGAAACTTTGTCGTCTGAGAGGTTCACCATCCCAACCTGGGATTGCATAAACCGCGTGAGGTTGATGGTGTCGTTGTCACTCCACTCGCGCCGTGGACCCTCCCACGTGGTGTAGATGCGGTGGTGAAACGCATCCCACCAGATCGCACCCTGGAACTCGGGGCGGCCCCTTAGAACCCGGAAAGCGTTTTCGAGGTTCGGGATCGACACCCCTTTCGCGTTGGCAATGAGGGCCGTCTCTGTCTTCTGGGCCTGGAGTCCCGCCGTGGTGATCTCTGCCGCGGTCTTCACCACCGCCTCCAGTTCTTCCCGGGTGTGCCCCGCGTCCAGCCAATCACTCGCGTCCCCTCTCTCGGGGAGGCCGGGGAGGCGGACGATCTTCGCCTTGATGCCAGCGGAGAGGAGGGAACTGGCCGCTTGGACGGCGTGCTTCTTTCCCGCCGCATCGTTGTCGGGGAGAATGACCGCCTGTTCGCACGCGGCGGCCTTTAGCTGCACCGCGTAGTCCTCCCGCCACTTGCCCGCCCCAGCCGGGTTGGTGGTGGCGGGGATGCCGAGGTCGGCGAGGCGGTCGCAGTCCTTCTCGCCCTCAACGATGTAGGTGGTGGCCTTCCCTTGGATATCGGGCAAGTGATAGAGAACCCGGCGGACGCCAGAGAGGTTGTAAATCCACTCTCCAGGCCGCTCCGGATCGGGCCTCCGGGCACGGAAGCTCTTGGGCTCCAGCCGCTCAATCTCGTAGAGAAAATTTCCGGCCTCATCGTGGTAGGGATAGTGAGCCACCACGCGGCGTGAGGAGGGCGCGGGCCTCGAGGGATGTCCATTCGAGGGGGTGGGCGCATCGGTGAAGAGGTCGGTCATGCGAAGGTCAAGGGCCGAGACGATTTCTTCGGTCGCGCAACCAGCGTGGCATTTGAGGAGGATTTTATCATCCGCGTCACGGAAGGAGAGCGAGGCCCTGGCGTCCTCGTGGGATGGGCACTTGGCCGTCCACCCGTCCCCACTCTTGCGGGCGCCTTGGAGACGGCCCGCGAAGTCAGCGGCGCGCATCGGCAAGCGCCTCCAGGGCAGCGTTCACGGTGTCGAGCTGCCGGGAGGTGGCCGGATCAAAGGGGCCCGTGGTCCGGCATTCCAGTGCCCACTTCGCCACCGAGAGGAGCAATTGACTGAGCCGGAGGAGACGGGTGATCTCCGGGATCGCGCCGGGCTCCTCGCGCGCGGAGAGATGGCCATTCCGCGCGGCCTCCCCGGCGGGGGCGCTCACGGGCGGCCCTCGCCTTCCTTCTCGGACAGGCGCTTGCCGATGTACTCTTCCAGGTCGCCCCGATGTACGAAAAGCCCCCCATCCATCTTCACCACGCGGGGACGATCCGGCTCCCCACGGCCAACGCTCCAGCCGTAAACAACGTGCCGGGGCAGGCCGTACCGCGCCTCCACGTCCCGGGGTTTCAAGAGTAGGGGGCCGCCCTCCGGGTTTTTCTTCCGCGCCATCGCCACGCCTCCAAGAGAAGCAACGCAGCGATTGTAGCGAAGGGGGCCAAACGACTGGCGGGCCTAAATCTTGGGTTTAGCCTCGCCGCCTTTGCTGGCGCGGATTTCTGGGAAGGAGTGAGAGGGCATGGCGGGCGAGCCCCTCGCCAAAATGAGCGAGGGCGGCTGCGTCGGTTCCTGGCGAGCCGGGGAGGGAGTGTTGCCGGATAAAATCGCGTTGCCGTTTTTGCGAATGCCCGTTGAGAAAAGAGCGGGGATTGACGAAACCAACCCCTTCCATCTCGGGACCATATAGCGCAGATAGGAGGAACAAGGCGGCCTCCTCGGGCGAGTCCACGTAGAGCCCTTCATCTTCCGCGCGATCTCCAAGCCGATCTATCTCAGCCCGCGATGCATTCCGCGCCCATTCGATGAGGGCGGAAAAATGCCCGGAGACGATCCGGCCCAAGGCCGCGCGCCTTGCGTTCACTCCGCGCGGGAGCGGGCGGAGCGCCTCGCCGATTGCGTGGTCGGAGAAAAAGTATGGGATGAGAAGGCGGGCGCGCTGCGCTTCGGTGGGGAGGCGGAGGAGGTGTTCCCAGGTCGAGCGGGGGGCGCGCACTTCAAGGGAAAGGTCTACCCCCCCGGGCAGTCCGATGAATTTCTTGATGGAGCGCGCGCCCTTGAATGGGTCCGGCTTCTTCCGGGGTTTCTGCTTCGCTTGTTTCATGGCCGGCACTCCTCCGGCACTCCTTTGGGATGGGGCGGGCAGGCCGGGGAGTGACCGGCTTTTCGGGGGCTACCCTAGCCCGCCCCACGTTGACACCGCGTTGACACGGGGTCCGCTAACCCCACAAACCCACCAAACCTAGCATACGGAACAATCTAGGTTTTACAAGGGGTTTCCGAATTCTCCTTTGTGGGCGCGGCCCCCGGCCCGCCTTGCCAAGGCAGGGGTCGCGGGTTCAAATCCCGTTTCCCGCTCCAGGAATTTCAAGGGGGTTCCGGCCGAGGCCGGGACCCCTTTTTGCTTTCAGAAATCACCTGGCAAGCACCAGATCGCGAAAATCCTCGCCGACCGCTACCCGGAACGCTTCGTCCCGCGCCTCCCGCCCCTCCGCAAGCCCTGGATGAGCGGGGACGAGCGGATGGCGATCTTCGGCGCGGCGGCGCTGGCGGTGGCGTTTTTTTGCCGTGGGGAGTGATAAGGGGAGGGGAGCGGCTACCCACCAGGGCTACCGCAACATGGGCCGGCGCCCGTTGACACGGTGGAGGAGTTCGCCGGTTCGGCCCGGACCCCAAGGGCCTAGTTTCGAGGGACGGCTTTAACAGGAGTCGGATCGTCAAATAAGCATCGAATCCCGCCCCCGCTAGCCGTGGCCGCCGTGTGACGTTTGTCATAGACAGGCGGAAAATCACAGTCCATATTTGGGTATTAGAATATCTGCCTTTAGGGAGAGCGGACATGGGGGCGCCGCGTGGTTCGCCGATTGCGCGATTCTCGCCCCTCGGCGCGTGCCCGTTCGGCGCTCTCGCCGTCGCACTGCCCGCCTTTCTTGTCCTCGCCAGCCCCGCCTCCGCCGCATTGTGCTGGGACGTCCGGGTGAAGGCGCATGTGGAGTGCGGTTCAACTCCGCCCGGATGGAACCAGGGCGGCACCACTTCCCCAAGCCAGCCCTCGGGGCCTTCCCCGGCAGAGATCGAGCGTCAGCGCGAAGAGGAAGAGGCCCGCCGGAAAGAGGAGGAAGCGCGGAAGCGCGAGGAGGAAAACCGCCGCCGGGAGGAGGCGGAGCGCCAGCGCCGCCTCCGCGAGGAGCAGGCCCGCGAGCGGCGGGAGTTCCTCAAGAACAAGAGCGAGGCGATCCAGTCCCTGAAGGGGATTGACTTCGACGGGTCGGGCCGCGGCGGCCTGGACCTGAAATCCCTGGAGCCCAAGTTCGGCACATCCACCTTCGGCGTCCAGCCCAACCCCGGCCCGGAGACGGGACTCAAGCCCCTGGAGCCGCCCCAGGCCGCGTGGCGGGAGCCGCTGTTCTCGAAAGGCTCTCCCTTCTCCGCCCCCGTGGACATCCGCGAGAAGGATCCTGGCCGCCTCCTGAGGATCGACCCCGAAAAGGTTGACGGCCTCATCCCCGGCGGCGACCTCGGCCGCCTCCTGTCCGGAAAGCCTTGGCCCCCGGCGGCCAAATCGGAGGCCGCCGCCGGCTTCCTGATGTGGGAGCGGGGGAACTTCGCCCAGGCCCGCTGGTACCTCGCCCGCGCCAGCGCCCTCGCCCCCAATGACAAGTTCCTCCAGGACGCCCTTCAAAAGCTGGAGAGCGCTCAAGAGAAAGCCCGCGCGAAGCTCCCCCCCCGCGAGAACCAGGCCGAGGCAGCCGCCTCCATGGTCGCGGCTGCGGGCCGCTCGGCGGTCGGGGACACGAGCACCGCCCTC
Source organism: Nitrospinota bacterium (assembly GCA_038042665.1). GTDB lineage: Bacteria > UBA8248 > UBA8248 > UBA8248 > UBA8248 > 2-12-FULL-69-37. The sequence goes on along the minus strand of JBBTDR010000666.1, from coordinate 8,679 downwards.
CGCCTGGTCGAGCGGGCGGCCCAGCTCTGGCCCCAGAACCCGGACATCCAGAAATCGCTGAAGCGCGTCCGGGAGGTCCATGCCGCGCGGAAGGACCTCCCGGCGCCCGCCGAGGTCTCGGCCCAGCATGAGCGGGCCGCCCTGTGGGCCCGGGGGCAGGCCGCCTTCAAGCTGGGACTCATCCTGGCGGCGCAGTCCGAGCTGAGCCGGAATGCGGAGCAGCGGAACGACGCGATGATCTACCTCGCCGAGGCGAGCTTCGCCCTGCGGGGGCAAGACCGGGAGGTGATCGACACCCTCCGGGACAGGCTCAAGCGGGGGGAACCCCTGTACAACCCGCCGGCCGTTTCCGAGAGCCCCCGGGGATTCTACCCCACGAAAGCCGATGCCATGCTCGACGCCCTGGAATACGGAAAGGGCAACTGGGAGTATTCCTTCCGTTACCTCCGGCACGTCCAGCAGGCGTTCCCCTCCGACCGGACCGTCGCCGCCGCGATCGCGGAGCTCGCCGCCATCCAAAAAAGTGAGGACCCCCGCGTTTCCACCAAATGAAGACCGTGCGGCGAAAGGAGGCAAGATGAATAGGCCGGCGGCTGTCGTCGCGACGTTATCATTCTTGCTCTTCGCCGACGTCTTGCCGCCGGTGCCTCCGGCTCAAGGCGCGGAGAGCCTCCGCCAGAAGATGGACGACCTCCAAAAGACCCCTCCCGGCGGCTCCCACGAGCGGATACTTCAAAAAGAAATCATCGAACTGGTCCGGAAGATGAGCGCACCCCCGCCCTTGCCACAGGAGGTGCGCCGCCACATGGCGCGGGGAGAGACCTTCCTTGAGATTGCTAAGGACAAGAGCGGGTTCGATCTCGCCATCCGCGAGTTCCGCCAAGCCGCCCGCCTCGCTCCCTGGCTTCCGCAGGCCCACTACAACCTGGGCGTCGTCCAGGAGAAGGCGGGCCGCTACGACGAGGCGATGGAGAGCTTCAAAATGTACCTCTTGGCCGACCCGAAGGCGAAGGACGCCCAGGAGGTGCAGAGGATCATCTACAAGATCGAGGCCCGCAAGGAGGAGGCCGCGGCTCAGGCCGCCGAGCGGAGGCGCCAGGAGCAGGCGCGGCTTGAGGAAGAACGAAAGAGACAAAAGGAGCAAGCAGACGAGAAGCGAAGACGAGAATTGGCTTCCTACCAGAAGTTAAGTGGGAAATGGTGTTTCGAGGGAAACCGTAGTCAGTGCGCCGATATGAAAATTAGCGGATCCGATTTTTCGGTAGAAACGTTTTACGGGGTGCCGTGGCCCACGTGGTATAAATATAGCGGGATGATTCTCTCCATTGGCAACCGACTCGAACTATATGGAACATATGAAGTTTATCATTACCAAGGCGGTCATTGCCGCGAAAAGGTGGGCAGGTATGCCTCTAACTTGTTTGGGACCGTTCAAGCCGGAGGCCGGAAATTGAATTTTGAACATAAAGAATATACATCCAGGTATTATGATCCCAGAACCTGCTCTGGGTGGTTCAAGGGAGAAAGGGAGTCCGGTTCTGACTGGGTCCGGTAAGGAGAGTGGCGAGGGGGCTGCATGGGCACCTAGAACCGGAGGGAGGTCCCGTGGCGCCATCGTGCCGTAAGCCCGCACGATTCGGTGAGACAAGGTGGGATTGCATCCTACGGCTTCGGATGAACATGTTTCCCCAAGCGGTTGATTTGAGAGGAAAAGACCACGCCCGCTTGGGTTTTTCAGTCGGTGAGTTTCAAGGTTCAAATCCCGTTTCCCGCTCCAGAGGTTTCAAGGGGGTTCCGGCGCGGGCCGGAACCCCTTTTGGTTGGCGGCGCCGCGCGGCCGCCCCTACATTGGGAGTGATGGGACCGGGTCCGGCCCTCCCGCTCAT
>JBBTDR010000666.1:0-6783 GCA_038042665.1 Nitrospinota bacterium | reverse complement strand
CTGGCGGCGCGATGCCCCCGCCTTTATAGTAGCGGTTGCGCCGGTCCGGCCCTCCCGCGCACCCTGGGGGAGGGATCTGCCATGCTCAAGTTCGACCACGTGGGCTACCTGGTCCGGGACGCCGGCGGGAAGAAGGCCCTGATGGAGGGCCTGCTCGGCTTCGCGTTCCGCTACCGCCTCGTCCGCGAGCAGCCGGACAACACCAACGTCCTCGACTTCTACGATTTCGAGGGCGGCTCCATCGAGCTCGTCCAATCCAGCAACCCCCGCTCGATGTACAACCGCTTCATCGCCGAGAAGGGGGAGGGCATCCACCACGTCGCCTTCCAGGTGGAGGACATGCGGGCCACCATGGCGGAGTGGAAGGCCAAGGGCGTGCGCTTCACGATGGACCCGCCCCTGGGCGCCTCGGGCTCGCGGCGGGCGATCATCACCTTCACCGACCCGGCGACCTCGGGAGGGCTCGTGATCGAGCTGTGCCAGCACCTCAAGGAGGGCGAGGAGAACCCCTGCTGGGTGAAGAAGTAGGCGGGGCGCCTGCTTCCTGGCTGGATGATCGAGGTGTTCCGGCGGGAGCCGGAGCCCCTTTTGCTTGCGGGTTGCCCGGCGGGGCGGCGCCCCCGCCCGGGAGCGCATGGGCGGCGGCTAGCTGGCTTGCACCAGGCGCAGGTGGGCGAACGAGTGCTTCATCGCGGCCCGGAAGCGGGGCTGCTTGTCCTGGGGCACGCGGATCATCACCCCCATCGCGCATCCGGAATCGTCCCCGCCGATGGTGGACGCCCAGGGGACGCTCGCGGTCAGCCCCGGGAAGCCCTCGCCCAGGATTTCCAGGCCGCAGGCCACGCTCATCCCGGGCCGGGGCGGCTGGAGCGTTCCGGGGAGCCTCAGCTTGGCCCCCAGGATGCCGAGCTCGCGCGGGGGCCGCTCGAACCCTCCCCAGCTGATGTCATCGGGCTCAAGGAGCACCTGGCAGAGGTCGGGCATTTCCAGGAGTATCGGGGACTCGTCGAACGCATAGCGGCGGAAGCGGCGGTTTTCGGCGGTGGCGGGCATTTTTCCCTGGCCTCTCTATCTGCTTTTGCAGACGCGGCAGGAGAATCTCAATAAGAGATAAAGACATCAATATCGTATAATTCATATTCAATATACGGCATCCGGCCGGGATGGCAAGAGGGGTGTGCCGGAATTTGAAGCGGAATGTGGAAAAATCGCGGGATGGGGGGGGCGCGGGGCCGCTCAGGTCATGTAGCCGCCCGCGTTGATGAGCAGCGTCTGGCCGGTGATGTAGCCGTTGCGGACCAGCATCAGGACCGCCTCGGCCACCTCCTCGGAGGTGCCGAAGCGCCCGATCGCCGCCCGCGGGGCGGTGTGGCCGAGGTCCTTGGTCTGCATCTCGGTCTCGATGCCCACGGGCGCGACGGTGTTCACGGTGATGCCCTCCCTCACGAAGGCGGCGGCGTAGGCGCGCGAGAGGCCGATCATCCCCGCCTTGGAGGCCACGTAGTGGGGGCCCACGGCGCCGCCGGTGTAGGCGGCGCCCGAGGAGACGTTGACGATCCGGCCCCAGCGCCGCTCGCGCATCCCGGGCAGCACCTCCCGGCTGACGAGGAAGGCGGAGGTGAGGTTCACCGCCATGGCCTCGTCCCAGTCCGCCTCGGTGATCTCCAGGGGCGCGCGCTTGCGGGCGACGCCCGCGTTGTTGATGAGGACGCTGATCGGCCCCAGGGCGGACTGGACGGCCCCGGCGAGCGCCTTGACCTCGGCGGCGCGGGAGACGTCGGCCCGGAAGGGGAGGGCCCTCCCGCCCGCCGCGCGGATGGCCCCGCAGACCCGCTCCGCCTCCCTCTCGCGCTCGCGGTAGTTCACGGCGACGGCGCAGCCCGCGCGCGCCAGGGCGAGAGCGCAGGCCTCGCCGATGCCCCGGCTCCCGCCCGTCACGAGGGCGGTTCTTCCCTGAAGGGATTCCATCAGCTCCTCCGCTTCACGTCAGGTTGCTGCCCCCGCTGATGAGGAGCGTCTGGCCGGTGATGTAGCCGTTCCGCACCAGCATGAGGACGGCGTCGGCCACTTCCCCGGCCGTCCCGAAGCGGCCCACGGGCGCGCGGGGGGAGGTGACGCCGAGGTCCTTCGTGAGCATCTCGGTCTCGATGGAGCCGGGCGCCACGGCGTTCACCGTGATGCCCTCCTTCACGAACGCCATGGCGAAGGCGCGCGAGAGGCCGAGCATCCCCGCCTTGGAGGCCACGTAGTGGGGGCCCACGACGCCGGTGGTGTAGGCGGCGTTCGAGGAGACGTTGATGATCCGCCCCCAGCGCTGCCGCTGCATGTCGGGGGCCACGGCCTGGGTCATGAGGAAGGCGGACTTGAGGTTCACCTCCATGGCCTCGTCCCACTCGGCCTCGGTGACCTGCATCGCCGGGCGCATGCGGGCAACGCCCGCGTTGTTGATGAGGACGCTGATCGGCCCGAGGGCGGCCCGGACGGCCCCGGCGAGCGCCTTGACCTCGGCGGCGCGGGAGACGTCGGCCCGGAAGGGGAGGGCCCGGCCGCCCGCCGCGCGGATGGCCCCGCAGACCCGCTCCGCCTCCTCCCCGCGCGCGCGGTAGTTCACGGCGACGGCGCAGCCCGCGCGCGCCAGGGCGAGGGCGCAGGCCTCGCCGATGCCCCGGCTCGCCCCCGTCACGAGGGCGGTCTTGTTCTCCAAGCTGTCCATGAAGGCTCCGGTTCCGTGAGGGCGATCGCTCAGTGCATCGGCGAGTAGGGGACGGGCAGCCAGACCTCCCCCGTCTGGCTCACCGTGTAGGGGTCGAGGCTCTCCCGCCAGCCGGGGACGCCGGCCTCCTTCTCCCGCACCTCGGCCCAGTGGTTCAGGTCCCGGTAGGGCCAGATGTGGACGAACTCGTTGAGGACGCCCGACTCGAACTCCCCCGCCGGGTTGCCGAAGGCCGCCGCCAGGGGGGAGAGCCGCTCGCGCGCGGGCAGGAGCTCGGCCCAGCGGGCGCTCACCTCCTGGAACATGCCGGTGCGCAGGAAGTCGCTCCGGATCACATCGACCCCGCCCAGCGCCCCGGCCAGGGGCCGGGGGCGGCAGGAGGCGGGCCGCATGAGGCGGGTGACCTGCTTGTGGATGTGCTCGCGCTTGAGGGGGGGCCACCAGGGCTGGCGCAGCGTCTCCGCCCGCACGCTCTCGCGGTGGGCGGCGTTCTCGTACTCCCAGATGTGGAGGATGCGGTTCAGCTCCCCCAGGGCGCAGGTGAAGAACCCGGTGAGCTTCGAGAGCCGGGTGCGCCGCTCGATGATGCGGCCGAAGTCCTCGACGGCCTCCTGCACGTGTCCGGGGGTGATGGCGTAGGCGCGCACTTCGTAGAGCATGGGGTCTCTCTCCTCGCCCGGGCCGCCGCCTGGGCCTGGCGCCGGGGGGGCAATCCCTCCTCTTCCCGGTATAATGGCCCAGGCTCTCATCGCATGCTACACGGTCCGGCCGATGGACCCAACCTCGGGAGGGTGATCCGGATGAAGTCCCTTGCGCGGCGCCTGGCGGGAATCGCCCTTCTCGCCCTCTGGGCCGGCGGGCCCGCGCCCGGCCCGGCGCGGGGGGCGGCGCCTCCCCCGGGGGAGAGGGGCGCGAACGCGGGGATGATCCTCATCCCGGCGGGCGACTTCCTCATGGGGCGCAACGGCGGCCCCGAGGAAGAGGGCCCCGCCCACACCGTGCACCTTCCGGCCTTCTACATCGACCGCAACCTCGTGACCTGGGCCGGGTACGCCCTCTTCATCCAGGCCAAGGGCCCGGCCGGCCCCAAGGGGGAGATGTACCTGGACGTGGAGGACCCCGACAACCGCATCCACCTGAAGGAGGGCCGGTGGGCGGCGGAGCCCGGCTACGAGGACCACCCGGCGGGGGAGCTGGCCTGGCACGGGGCCGTGGCCTACTGCGCCTGGCGGGGCAAGCGCCTCCCCAGCGAGGCGGAGTGGGAGAAGGCCGCCCGGGGCACGGACGGCCGCCTCTACCCCTGGGGGAACCAGAAGCCCACGAAGGAGCTGGCCTTCATCGGGGGCCGCCGGGGCGAGACCGTCCCGGTCGGCCAGTACCCCAAGGGGGCGAGCCCCTACGGGGCGCTCGACATGGCGGGGCAGGTGTGGGAGTGGACCCGCTCCCTCGCCATGCCCTATCCCTACAACCCCAAGGACGGCCGCGAGGACCTGGGGGCGGACGCCCCCCGCGCCGCCCGGGGCGGGATGACCGCGAGCAGCGACGAGGGCCTGATGAGCACCCACCGCGAGATCGTCTTCCCCGCGCGGCAGGCCACGGGCCACGCCTACATCGGCTTCCGCTGCGCGAGGGCCTCGGAGATGTTGAACTAGAAGTGAAATCCGCTCAGGATCATTCGCAAGGCAAGAGCCGCGAGGACCGAGCAGCGGGGCCTTTTCACCTCTCCCCCCTTGGGAGAGGGGAAGGGGTGAGGGAAAATTCGTCCACGCCGCGGAATCTCCCCCGGGAAGAAGCGCTGCGGGAAGAAAAAAGGCCGGCGAAAAGAGGGGAAATAGAGCTTAGGAGGCGAATGCGTACTTCACGTCGATGTCAGCGGTCGTGGTTGCCGTGACTGCTTCCGATATGTGCCAAGGCGCGGCGCTAGTTATCTGCAAATCTGGACCGGGAACATGTTTTCCTTGCCGTCTGCGTGCGGCGATGATCGGCTCAATAGATTTGGCGGAGCTATCTAGCGCCTCCATGAAAGTTGAGCCGTATCCAAGGCAGCCGGGAACAGATGGGCAAGACGCAATGTAATTCCCCAGGCTGTCTGGCCCCTGTGCCACAATGACGTAGCCTGTCTGGGCGTGAAGAAGGACTTTAGTTTCCATCGCCAGCCGTCCTTTTCTTGTTCTTCCGTGTTTCTCTTTGTTTTGGTTGGGCGATTCTCCCGAACCTTGCTTCATACTTCTTTATATTCTGATCGAGCGCGTCGCGGATTCGCTTTGCATGAGTGACCGTAGTAACGAATCTATGGCCCACTCCGACCAGTTGGGTTCCGGGTATAATTTGCCCGATGTCAAAATAAAATTCTTCCCCAGAATGCCGAACAACTAAGTGGTTAAAAAAAATCGCCTGTGGGAGCAATTGCTCGCCACGAGCGTCTGGCTCCTTGGCAGGCGTTTTGCCATTCCCGTTTGGTTCTTTTGCCATAGCCAATGCCTACTCCCCGTCGGGTGGGAAAACATCGTCCCAAGAGAGCCCGGTAATGCTCAAGACCTGCAAGACGAACAAATCCGAAAGCGGATCCATATTCTCGATGTGAACCGGATCCCTCTCGGGATGGATAAAAACCTCCGTACGCTTGCCCCGCCAACGAGAAAACCGATACCCGTTCCTTGTCAGCCCAGCAATGAGGTCACGCCTTGCGATCTGGGGGCCGTGTACCATGCGAATGTTGCCCCCCGGTCAAACAGCCATCCGTAGTATCGCATATCCTATATCGGCATCTCGTCATTAAACCCGAATGATTTTCTCATGGAGTTGACTATGTCGCCAGTTTAATTATTGTTATTTTCGGCGTGTGGTATCTGAGTCTGTCAAATACAACCGTCTTGTGAAATTTTCCAACTAGCCCTTACACGTCCTCGGGGTTCTTCACCCAGGCCGCGGAGTGGGCCTGGATCTCGCAGAAGCCGAGAATAAGGGGATGCTACCACACGCCGCTGGGGGCGGGGGAGGCATCTTTCCGCCGGGGTCGGCCATCTTCCCTCACCCCCATCCCCTCTCTCAAGGGGGGATAGGAGCCATGCGCCATAGGCCGTCATTCTGAGGGCCGAAGGCCCGAAGAATCTGCTTCTAAAAGCAGATTCCTCGCTTCACTTCGTTCCGCTCAGAATGACGGGCCAAAACAGGCGGGCGCGTCTGTTGGGTGTTCTGTAGGGGCGAACCCGCCTTCGGGGGCCGGAGCCCCTACGGCGGGGCGAAGGCCCCTTGTGTTCGCCCCGGTCGCGCACCGGTTCAGAGGGGGCGATGACAAGCATCGGGCCCCAAGCGAACAGGTTCGCTTGGGTTCCCATCGCCCCTACGGAATCCCGTGCCCTTCCGCCCGGAAGGGCCTAGAACCCCTTGTTCAGCGCCAGCCCGAAGAAGATGGCGAGGAGCCCCAGGAGGAGGTTGACCAGGTTCGTGCGCTCGATGGCGCCGATGAGGGCGAGGCGCTCCTCGGTCCCGGCGGCGGGGGGGCGGCCGTTCCCGGCGGGCCCCGTGCCCCGGGTGAGGCGCAGGCCCAGGGCGAAGAACTGGAAGCTCATCCCCAGCACCATGAGGAAGACCGTCCCCAGCTTGAGGCCGAGGGGGACGAAGATGGCGCCGAACCCCGGCCCCATGGCGGCCTTGAGGCCGGTGAGGTACCAGGCCCCGGTGAGGATCAAGACCCCCATGCACACCAGGATGAAGGGGTGGTAGAAGCGCACGATGGCGGCCGTCTCGCCCGCGAACTCCTCCGGGGGCAGCCGCCGGCGGAGGCTCTGAAGGAGGATGGCGAAGAAGGCCACGGCGCCCACGTAGAGGCAGGCGCCCAGGATGTGGAGGTAGAGGATCCAGAAGTAGCTGCGGGGCATCCGGTCATCCCCTGGGGGCGAACGAAACCCCCGGCGGCGGCGCGCCGCCGGGGGCGGGGAGCGCGCGGAGGGCGGGCCTCAGCGGGGAACCCCAAGCAACTCGTTGCTTGGGGGCCCCTTAGCGGGCCGCTTCCTCCTTGGGGAAGAACTTGTCGTACATCTCGGGGCGCTGCCACTGGCTCAGGACGC
>JBBTDR010000665.1:0-2396 GCA_038042665.1 Nitrospinota bacterium | reverse complement strand
TGCGGGCGTGCATCAGGCCGGTGAGGTGATGCTTGAGGCCGAGCCGGGAGGCGAACGCCTCCCCCGGCGACAGGCAGACGAGCCCGCCCCCGGACGCCGCGTGAGCCAGGAGGAGGTCCACCGCCTCTTCCCCGGCGGGGCCTGGAACTGCGTGGACCTCGTGGGGTGCAACACCCTGCACGACTCCCTGCGCTGCGTGCGGCCCAAGGGCTACTGCTGCATGGCGGGCCACCTGAGCGGGCAGTGGGAGATGGAGAAGATCGAGCCCATCCCCTTCATCCCCTACAGCGTGCGCTTCACCACCATCAACACCCACGGCGTCAGCCGCGCGGCGGACGGCGCGGCCCTCCAGTCCATCGTCGGGCGGGTGGAGTCCGGCGCCCTCCGCCCCTGCCTCCACAAGACCTTCCGGTTCGATCAGATTCAAGAAGCCCACCGCTACATGGACGAGAGCCGCGCGGCCGGGAAGATCGTGCTGGTGATAGAGTAGGGGAATTCTGAACCGAGATCCTTCGCTGCGCTCAGGATGACACCCAGGGCTGTCATTCTGAACGGAGCGAAGCGGAGTGAAGAATCTCGGTTTGGGCCGTGTGGATGAAGAAGATGAAACGGAAGGTCAGATGAAAAGAAAATCCACTCCCGACCCCATCCTCCTCGAAGTCTTCCGCAACCTCCTCTTCTCGGCCTCGGAGGAGATGGGGGTGGCGCTCTGCCGCTCGTCTTTCTCCCCCAACATCAAGGAGCGGCGGGACTACTCCTGCGCCCTCTTCGGGGCGGACGGGAGGATGGCCGCCCAGGCCGCCCACCTGCCAGCGCACCTGGGCTCGATGCCGATGTCGGTCGAGTACGTGATCGAGCGGATGGAGCTGGCCCCGGGCGATATGGCGGCGCTGAACGACCCCTTCCACGGGGGGAACCACCTGCCCGACATCACCCTCATCGCCCCGGTCTATGCGCGGGAGAAGGGGAGGCAGCGCCTCGTCTACTACGCCGCCAACCGGGCCCACCACGCCGACGTGGGGGGCTCGGCCCCGGGCTCGATGAGCATCACGACCGAGATTTTCCAGGACGGAGTGGTCATCCCCCCCGTCCGGCTCGTGCGCGGGGGGAGGATCGAGGGGGACGTGCTCGCCCTCATCCTCGCCAACGTGCGCACCCCCGAGGAGCGGGAGGGGGACATCTCGGCCCAGATCGCGGCCAACCGGGTGGGGGAGCGGCGGCTGCTAGAGATCATCGGGCGGCACGGGCTCTCGACGACGCTCCGCTACACCCGGGAGCTCCAGGCCTACTCCGGGCGCATGACCCGGGCGGCCATCCGGGGCATCCCGGATGGGACCTACCGCTTCGAGGACTTCATGGACGGCGACGGCTTCGGGAGCGGCCCCGTCCCCATCCGGGTGGAGGTGCGGGTCAAGGGGGACCGGCTGCGGGTGGACTTCACGGGCTCCGCCCCCCAGACCCGGGGGAGCGTGAACGCGGTGGAGAGCATCGCGCGCACCGCGGCCTACTACGCCGTGCGCTGCCTCGTCCCCTACGACATCCCCAACAACGCGGGCTGCATGGACCCCATCGAGGTGGTCGCCCCCCTGGGGACGGTGGTGAACAGCACCTTCCCCGCCGCGGTGGCCGGGGGGAACGTCGAGACCAGCCAGCGGATGGTGGACGCGGTGCTGGGCGCCCTCGCCCAGGCCTGCCCGGATCGGGTGCCCGCCGCCTCCTGCGGGACCATGAACAACCTCTCCATCGGGGGGCTGGACCCGCGCAAGAACCGGGCCTACGCCTACTACGAGACCACGGGCGGGGGCATGGGGGGAGGGCCCCAGGGCCCCGGGGAGGACGCCATCCACACCCACCTCACCAACACCATGAACACCCCCGTGGAGGCCCTGGAGCACGCCTACCCCTTCCGGGTGCGGCGCTACGCCGTCCGCCGGGGGAGCGGGGGGCGGGGGAGGCACCGGGGGGGCGACGGCATCGTGCGCGAGATCGAGCTGCGGGCGGACGCCACCGTCTCCTTCATGACCGACCGGCGGGAGCTCGCCCCCTATCCCCTGAACGGGGGCCGCCCGGGGACGCCGGGGCGGAACACCCTCCTCCGGGGGGGCAAGCGCCTGCGCCTGCCCGGCAAGGCCCGGGTGGAGGCCCGGGCCGGGGACGTCATCCGGGTCGAGACGCCCGGGGGCGGGGGCTGGGGAAGGCCCGGCGGGCGGCGAAAGGGGAAAAAGGCGGCCAACGAATGAACGGGCAGGGTTGTTCGTAGGGGCGGCCGGGGGAGAAGAGAAGGGTAGGGCCAATCCGTAGGGGCGACCGGCCGGTCGCCCCTACGGAAAATCCCGCCGCCGATTCCTCCAGGGCAGGCGTCGAATATGGGGCCCCCGCGCGGCGTGCCGCGCGGG
>JBBTDR010000664.1:0-2473 GCA_038042665.1 Nitrospinota bacterium | reverse complement strand
GACTCCGCCATCGGGATGCCCCCGCGCGGATGCTCCAGGTTCAGGATGCGGACCTTGAGACCCCGGGAGTCCAGCACCGCCTCGGCGTAGGAAAGGGGCAAAGAGAAGCGCTTGGCGCCGCAGCTGCCCGGGTTGAGGAAGACGGTCCCCTCCCTCTCCACGCACAGGGGCTGGTGGGTGTGGCCGAACACCACGAGGTCCGCCCCCTCCCGGGCCAGGATCTCCCGGACCTCGGCGGAGGGCCCTCCCCCCTCCCAGACGATGTGCTGGACCAGGATGCGCCAGCCCCCCACTTCCGCCCGGGCGCGGAGGGGGGCGCGATCCGGCGGATCCACGTTCCCGGCCACCGCCGTGACGGGAGCGAGCGCTTCAAGGCCGGGGAGGAGGGAGTCGGAGCCCACGTCCCCGGCGTGGATGATGCGGTCCGCCCCCCGGCAGGCGCGGAGCACCTGCGGGGGCAGCCTTCCGTGGGTATCGGCGAGGATGACCACCCGCGCCCGGGCCACGCCTCCCTCCCCCTAGCTCCGTCCCGCCCGGCCCGCGAGCCGGACGGCGAGCCGGAGCAGGCCGGCGGCCCGGCGCAGGAGATACCACCCGCGCAGGGCGGGCCGGTAGCCCGGATAGATCTGGCGCATCACCTCATGCCGGGGGAAGGCCGCCTCCCCCAGCAGCCTCAGCTTGGCCACCGGCCCAGGCTGGCTGGAGAGCCACAGCAGGTTCGCCACCGGGGGCCGCTCCCACTCCTCCTTCTCCCCCCGCAGGCGGGTGCTCCTCCCGGCGAGGGCGAGGAGGGCCCGATCCAGGCGGGTGGGCCGCACCTCCGCCAGCGCCCGCCCGGCCGCCGGAGGGAGCGCGATGGCGGGCGCCCCGAAGGGGCGCTCGCCCGCCGCCCCCAGGCCCCGCAGCGCATAGGCCAAGGGCCGGAGGAGGCCCCAGGCCCGCGCCCGGGAGAGCGCGGCCTCCCAATCGAAGCCGGGGGAGGAGGCGAGGAGCGCCTCCAGATCCGTGAACCAGATGCCGGGCTCCATGTTGTGCTTCATCAGATGCGCGCAAAGGATGAGCAGATGGTCCTCGGGCGCGGGCACGAGGAACCCCTCCCCGAGCGGGGAGGGCCGGGCCCTCGCCCAGACCTCCGCATCCACGGCGCCCAGCGCCGCCGCGGGGAGCCTGGCCTGGATGCGCTCGTCCCCGAGGGCGCTGCGGTGCAGCTCGACGACGAACTCTCCCCGCTCCCAGAACCCCTCCCACTCCCCCCCCGGGCCCGCGTAGCCCAGGGCCTCGAGGGCGCGGGCGGCGGCCTCCCAATCCTCCCGGGAACGCACCACCCAGTCGGAATCATCGGCCGGGCGGAGACCCGGGTTGCGGTAGACGAGCGGCTTGAGGGCGGCCCCCTTGATGAGGAGCACCCGCGCCCCCGCCCGGGCGAGCGCGGGGGCGAGGCGGCGCAGCTCGGCCTCGGCCATCACGGCTTCGAGGGCGACGCGGTTGTACTCCTCCTGCAACGCCGCCGGAGGCTCCACCCCGGCCTCGCGCAGGTGATGGCAGAGGACGCCGGCCGTCCACCGGAAGAGCGCCTCCTCGATCACCTCCTCCCACTCCCCCGGGGAGGCATCGCGGGCGGCGCGGGCGAGGGCCTCCCGCTCCTCCGGCTCCAGCCGGAAGCGGGAGTCGAGGGCCAGGAGGACTTGCCGGGGAGGATTCCCCAGCCCTATCGAGTGGCCGCCCGTCCTCACCATCCGCTCCGCTCCTTCCGCCGCGCCCCCTCCGGCCGGAGGGCGCCGTTTCAGGCTTATGCCCGGGACGGCGGAGCCCAAGCGCGACCCAGGTCACACCTTGCGCGAAAAAGGCCCCCCGGGACATACCTGATTATACGAGGGTTGCAACCGAAGGGTGAGAGTAGCATCCTTTGTAACGGGAAGGAGAGATGAGACAAACGACTGATCTCGAACTTTCGTGGCGGCTGGGTTCCAAAGGGATGCGGATGCTTGGCCGGACGGTTCCAGGGGCCGTGTTTCAGCGACCCGTGAGGGTTGTCAGGAAGGGGATTCCGCAAACGTAACAGTAGTAAATGTAGAAAAGGATCATCCCAATCAAGGGGAAGGGGAGGAAATATAACCAGCCCTTCACGGTCAGGCCGAAGAGGTAAAACCGCAGGAACTCGGGCTTCGTAATTCGTCCCCGGACGAACCGCCGGAGAGAGACCCGGGAGGCCTGCTCGGGGGGCAGCCCCTGAACAAGCTGCTTGATGCCGCAGGTGCAGGGATGGCAGTTCGAGACGAGATAGACCTTCACGCCGGGGTTGGACAGGGCATTCTGGAGGGGAGCCGGGGCAACCTCGTTTAGGCATAGGTCGTGGGGATGGAAGCAGAAGGCGATGCGGTCGTCACCCTTCTGGACGTATAGAGCGGGGAAGGGACCCCGCCAATCCTCCGGTGCCTGCTGGAAACCTGGGAGCAGACCGAAGACCCGGTAG
>JBBTDR010000663.1:0-1521 GCA_038042665.1 Nitrospinota bacterium | reverse complement strand
TCAGCGAGGAATCTGCTTCTGATACAAGCAGATTCCTCGGTCGCTGCGCTCCCTCGGAATGACATCTCCGGCTGATTTCTCCTTGAAGGTATTCATGGAACACGACCCTAGGCCTGCTTCTCCATGAAGGCGAGGAACTCCGCCGCCTCCTTGAAACCGGGGTCGATGGTCATGGCGTTCTTGAGGAAGAGGATCGCCTTATCCTTCTGCTGCATCTCGTAGAGCACGCGCGCGAGGTTATAGAACAGGACGGGATCGGAGCGGTCGATCTTGATGGCGCGATCGTAGTTCTTCAGCGCCAGGGGGAACAGCCCCTGCCGGCGGAGGAGGATGCCCAGCTTGTTGAAGACGTGCTTGTTCTCCTTCCGGTAGAGCCGATCGTTGTCGGTCAGGCGCGCGAAGAGCCGCCGGGCCTCCTCGGCCTTGCCCTGCCCCAGGTAGGCCTCCCCCAGCCCGTAGCTCGCGTTCACGTGCTTCTCGTCGAACTTGAGGGCGGTCTTGAACTCGAACTCCGCGCTGTGGAACTCCTTGTGATCGAGGTGGGACTGCGCGGCGGCCATGCACTTCTCGACCATGACCTGCTGGGGGGTCTTGGGGGGCTCGGCCTTCTTCTTCTCGGTCCCCTCCTTCACGAAGCGCCGCTGGAACTCCTCGGCCTTGATGCGCTCGGCCGCCATCCCGGTCGAGGTCCCGTCGGGCTTGAGGAACTCGACCGAGACGACCCCGCCCCCGGCGTCCTGGGCCCAGTAGCGCACCTTCGACTGGAGGCCCACCTCCCCCACCGCTTCCTCGAAATAGACCCCGGGCGCAATCGGGTCCGCCACGGCTTCCCCCGCTACGGTTGGCTCGAGCCCCCGCCCGGCGCCGGCGGGGCGGGGCGCTTCACACCACATGAGGCTCCGGGCGCGCCCTGCCCCGCCGCCCGCGCCAGGATCCGCCGAAAGCCCTCGTACACCTCCCTCCCGTAGGCGGGCGGGGGCAGCACCTCCACGAGCTTGCCCTTCTCGATCCGCTTGGGAGAGGCGTAGGGGTTGTGAAGCACCTCCCCCGAGGGGAGGATGAGGGTCGGGCTCGTCATGGGGAGCCCCCCCTCGTCCCGCAGCCGCATGGACTCCCGGTAATCCTCCATCACCTGCTCCCGCCGGGCGCCCCGCTCCAGGTCGGCGCGGATGGGCGCGGGGTCCAGGCCGCAGGCCTCCGCCACCTCGACCACCACCCCGGGCTCGTCGATGCGCCTCCCCTCGTAGAAGAACGCCCGCCGCAGGGCCAGGTCGAAGCGCCGCGCCCTCGCCTGGTCCTGGCCGAAGGCGCTGGCGTAGCCCTCGAAGGCCGGGAGCGTCGTGCGCAGGAACTCCGCGTGCGGGAAGGGCCGGCAGGGGCAGAGCGGCTCCTGCACCGCCACGAGCGGCCACTCCTGGTCCACGATGTGCCGGGGGGCCGGGCGCCGGTTGATGACTTCGAGCGGGAAGGCCCGCCACTTCACGACGAGCCTGCCCTCGAACTCGGGCATCACCGCGTCCA
>JBBTDR010000662.1:0-4544 GCA_038042665.1 Nitrospinota bacterium | reverse complement strand
CCCCCCCCCCCCCCCGGGGGTGGGTGGGGGGGGGGGCGCGCCAGGCCTTCCCTCCCCCCATCCCCCTCCCGAGGGGAGGGGAAGCCCAGGCCGCGCGGGCCTCTTTTTTTCTCCGCCCGGCATCCGCTCAGCGAACCACCTGGCGAGACTTCGC
This sequence comes from Nitrospinota bacterium, assembly GCA_038042665.1. Classification (GTDB taxonomy): domain Bacteria; phylum UBA8248; class UBA8248; order UBA8248; family UBA8248; genus 2-12-FULL-69-37. The sequence goes on along the minus strand of JBBTDR010000662.1, from coordinate 4,390 downwards.
GGCCAGCAATTATCCCCTCCGTTCGTCCAAGAACCGGCGGGCCTTCACGCTCTTCAGCGGGTCGTGGATCTCGCCGGGGGCGGCGAACTCCACCCGGGGCCTCACCATGACGGCCCGCTGGACCTGGGGCGGCACCTCGGCCGCGAGGCGGGCCCTTTCGGCCTCGGGGGCCTCCAACCGGACGACCAGCTCGTCCAGCGAGTCGGCCCTCCCCGGGTCCTCCTTGCGGAGCAAGAGCTGGAACTCCCGGATGGCCCGGTCGGCCGAGAGCAGCTCGAAGACGATGGCCGGGTTGATCAGCGCCCCCCTCACCTTCACCAGCTCCCCCGTCCGACGGGGGGCCTGCACGACGCGCTCCCCCAGCCGCCCGCAGCACGGGCAGGGCTCGAGCTTGAGGGCGATCAGGTCGCCGATGAGGTAGCGGAGGAAAACCGTCCCCCGCCGGTGGAGGTGGGTGAGGGCGAGCCATCCCTCCTCCCCCTCGGGCAAACGCCGGCCGGTCCCGGGGTCCACCACTTCGAGGAAATAGAGGCCGGGCACCAGGTTGTGGGGGGAGGCCTCGTTCGAGCATTGCACCAGCCCCCCCTGCATCTCGGTCGCGGAATAGCGGGACCTCACCTGGGGGTCCCGCGCCCCGAAGTGCCGGAGGTGATCCATGTACTCCTCGCGGAGGCTCTGGCTCACGGCCTCGCCCGCCGCCACCACCATCCGCGCGCCCGGCAGGGGGACGCCCCTCTCCCGCGCGCGCAGCAGGAGGCGCCGGACGAAGCTGGGCACCCCCCAGATGACGGTGGCGCGGGCGGAGCCCACCACGTCCACGGCCTCGTCCAGGGACCGCCGCACCGGGTAGTCCGGGTGGGGGCTCCCCGTGAGGGTGCTCACGATGGGGAGGCCCATGATCTCCGCCGTGCGGACGCAGCACAGGAAGGCGCCGAGGGGCACGGGGGAGAGCGGATACAGGTTGGCCAGCACGTCCCCACGCCCCACTCCCTCCGCCTCGCTGCACAGCCGGGCCTGGATCATGATGTGATACTGATCGTGGGTGGTGTTGTAGAAGGGCGAGGGGCGGCCGCTCGTGGTCCCCGTGGTGTAGGCCACGTTCCAGAGGGTGCGCTCCTCCAGGGGGAGCTCGGGCAGCGCCGCCGGGTCGAGCATGAAGTCCCCGGGCGCGGCCATGTACTCGGCCTTGTGGGTGAGAGGCAGCTTCTGGAGGTCGTCCAGGGTCCGGATGTCCGGGGGGGAGAGGCCCATCCCGGCGAAGCGGCGGCGGTAGAAGGGATGGGCCCGGGCGCAGAGCTCCACCGTGCGGCGCAGCCGCTCCTCCCGGAGCCCCCGCAGCTTCTCCGCGTCCTGAAGCATGCGCCCTCCGCCCCGGACGGGACCGCCCCTTTGGCTAGAAGAACCCCGCCTTCCCCTGCAGGTCGCGCAGGTAGGCGATGATGAGCTTCACCTGAGCGGGCGGGACGTCCGGGAGGGGCGGCATGTCCCCGAACCTCCAATGATGGGCGCGGACCCCGCGCGCCACCGCGAGGAGGAACGCCTCGTCCGCGTGATGGCTGGGCACATACACCGCGTGGACCAGCGCGGGGCCCGCCTGGCTCCCGCGCCCCTCGGGGCCGTGGCACGCCAGGCAGTGGCGGTCGAAGAGCGCCCGCCCGGGGGCCAGGCCGGCCTCCGCGGAGCTCGAGGGCGCCGCCCGCCCGCTGGCAGGCCCCAGGGAGAGAGGGGCCGGGGGCCCCGCGGGCTCCCGGCGGGTGAGATAGGCCACCGCCGCGAACCCGAGGACCAAAACGACCCCCCAGGCCGCCGCCCGCTTCATCTCAGCCTCCGTCCTGGACGCGGAGTTCTGGCGGCGTGTGCGCTCCGCGCGGCGCGCTCAGCTTTTCTTCGCGGTTTGGACCTGGAACGAGGTGATGCGGCGATCCAGTTTCTTGGAGCCGCACTTCGGGCACTTGTAGGCCTTCCGCTCGTAATTCCCCATCGTGAGAACCAGCGTGACGTTCTTCCCGCAATTCTGGCACCTGAACTCGTAGACAGGCATTCCGGTTCCCTCCTTGCCGAAATCACCCTTGGCCGCTCCGCCAAGGCAGGATCCAATCTAGCCGAACCGCCATCCCCGTCAACCGGACCGGGCGCCCCTCCCCCGGGGAGGAGGGGCGAGCCCCCCGCCTCGGAGGCTAGGGGTTGCCGGTGTTGTCCTTCTGCCAGAAGATCACCCGCCGGCGGATGCCCCCGACGAGGAGGTGGAAGGCGATGCCCATCACCCCCAGGATCGCGAGGACGGCGAACATCCCCGAGATGTCCATGTCGTAGTTCATCTGGAGGATCAGGTAGCCGAGGCCCGCCGTGGCCCCGACGAACTCCCCCACGATCGCCCCCAGCACCGCGAGCACGATGCCCACGTTCAGTCCCGCGAAGATGTACGGGAGCGCCTCGGGCAGCTGCACCAGCCGGAAGATCTTCCAGCGCGAGGCCGCCAGGGAGCGCATGAGGTCGATCTTGTCCGGCGAGGTCGCCTTCAGCCCCACGATGGTGTTCACCAGGATGGGGAAGAAGGCGACCAGGGCGGCGATCACCACCTTGCTCGCGATGCCGAACCCCACCCAGATGAGGAGGATGGGCGCGATGGCGATCTTGGGCAAGGTCTGAAAGGCCACGATGTAGGGGTAGAGGGTGGCCTCGACGACGCGCATCTGGCTGATCACGGCCCCCAGCAGGAAGGCCGAGGCCGCGGCAAGCAGGTAGCCCAGGATGATCTCCTGGAGCGTCACCAGGAAGCCGTACCACAAGAGCCCGTTCGCGAAGCCCTGGTAGAGGGCGAAGACGATCGAGGAGGGCGCGGGGAGGATGAGCTGGCTCACCCCCCACCCCCGCACGATCCCCTCCCATCCCCCCACCACCAGGACGAACACGAGCGGGATCAGGGCGATCTCGGGCCTCAGCCGCACCGCCCTCGCCGGGTCCCGCAGGACGAGCCGGAGGGTCTCCGCCGTCTTCATGCGCCCTCCGTCACGGCAGCTTGAACTCCTTGGCCCGCTTGATCACGGCCGCCGCGTCGAAACGGTTGATCTCGGGGATCAGCTCGTCCGTGGAGAAGCGGCCCACGTCCATCTTCGCCTGGATCAGGCCCGAGGTCACCAGGTACTCCTGAAACTCATCCATCTTGTCCTTGGGCACGTCGCCGTAGCGGCGGGTCCCGAAAGCATCCTTGGCCTGGATGCCCTTGCGGACGGAGATGACCTTGGCCTCCTGCTTCACCGCGGCGTCGGTGACGCCCCCGCGCGGGGCGCTCTGGGAATAGACCTTCCAGTGGATGCGCACGGCCGCCTCGGGGTTCGTCTCCTGGAAGAGCTGGGCCTTGGCCACGCCGCGCGCCACCCCGGCGAGAACCTGGCGGCGCTTGGCCAGGTTCTCGCGCCTGGTGGTCATGCTCCCCGCCAGGTGGTAGCGGGCGCGGGGGTCGGAGATGATCTTGGTGAACTTGAGCCCCTCCGCCTCCATCTTCGCGTAGGCCTCATCCCAAAGCGAGAGGGCGTGCACCTGCTTGGACTGGACCGCCGCCGCCGCCCGGCCGCCCACGCCCACCTCGACGATGTCGGCGTCCACCCCCGCCTTGAGGCCGGCCTGGGTCAGCAGGGCGCGGATGTAGTTGGTGCCGCCGCTCGCGAAGCTCGAGACGCCGATGATCTTCCCCTTCAGGTCCTTGATCTCCTTCAGCCCGCTCCCCTCGGGGAAGGCGATTCCGAAAATGTCCCCCCGCAGCGAGGTGTAGAAGACCACGAGGTCCTCGCCCTTATGGACCGCGGTGATGGCGGTCCCGGGGTTCGCGCTGGTCACGTCGGCCTTGCCGCCGATGACGAGCTGGACCGCCGCCGCCGCCCCGCGGTTCGTCACCACCTCGACCTCGAGGCCTTCCTCCTTCCAGTAGCCCAGGTATGTCGGCAGGGAGCTGGCGATGGCGAAGCTGGCCGAGAGCGCGGGCAGCGCGTGGGCGAGGACCACCTTCTCCGCCGCCCGGGCGGGGGACGCCGGCGGGCCCAGCCCGGCGGCGAGAACCACCGTGAGCACCCATTTCATCAAGGTCATGGCAGCCTCCTCACGAAGGGGAACCTTACGAATGGGAAGGGATCGAGGGGCCACGCCCGCCGCACGGGCCGGGCCAGCCCCCATCATGCCACAGTTTCCCGCCTCCTCAATCGAACGCCCCGCCCGCCTTCAGGAGCCGGCGGATGTGCGACGTCACGCGCCCGAACTCCGGCGCGGCCATGAGGTCGAGGGCGCGGGGCCGGGAGTGGCTGACCTCGATGACCTCGGCGATGCGGCCGGGCCGGGGGGTCATCACCACCACCCGGTCGCCGAGGAAGACCGCCTCGGGGATGCTGTGGGTGAT
>JBBTDR010000661.1:0-15857 GCA_038042665.1 Nitrospinota bacterium | reverse complement strand
GAGCAGATGGGGCTGAACCTGAAGGACATCATGGGTGGCCTCTTCCCGCCCCGCGGCCGCAGCCAGCGCCTGAAGGTGCCCGAGGCCTTCAAGCTCATCCGCCAGGAGGAGGCCGACAAGCTCATCGACCCCGACAAGGTGAACTCCGAGGCCATCCACCACACGGAGCAGTCGGGCATCGTCTTCCTGGACGAGATCGACAAGATCGCCTCCAGCCAGGGCGGGCGGCACGGCCCCGACGTCTCGCGCGAGGGGGTGCAGCGCGATTTGCTGCCCATCGTCGAGGGCTCCACCGTCCAGACCAAGTACGGCCCCGTGCGGACGGACCACATCCTCTTCATCGCGGCGGGGGCCTTCCACATGGCCAAGCCCTCGGACCTCCTCCCCGAGCTCCAGGGGCGCTTCCCCATCCGGGTGGAGCTCAAGCCGCTCGGCCGGGAGGACTTCGTGCGCATCCTCCAGGAGCCCGAGAACGCCCTCGTGCGCCAGTACCCGGCCCTCCTCTCGACCGAGGGGGTGAAGGTCTCCTTCTCGGAGGACGCCATCCAGGAAGTGGCGGCCTTCGCCGCCCGGATCAACGAGCAGACGGAGAACATCGGGGCCCGGCGCCTTTACACCATCATGGAGCGGCTCCTGGAGGACATCTCCTTCAAGGCCCCGGACATGGCGGGCCAGGAGGTCGCCATCGACGCCGCCTACGTCCGCGAAAAGCTCCAGGACATCGTCGAAAACCTGGACTTGAGCCGCTACATCCTCTGAACCGGCCCCCCGGCGGGCCTTTTCCTCCTCCCCTTGGCCCCGCCCTCCCCCCGGTGTATATTTCGGGCCCGGTTGGAGGGCATTTCCTCCCCGGCGCCGGAAGCGAAGGAGCATTCATGGACCCCCGAGAGCGGGCGGCGATGCTGGTCGAAGCGCTCCCCTACATCCAGCGCTTCGCCGGGAAGACCGTGGTCATCAAGTACGGCGGGGCGGCCCAGGTGGAGAGGGAGCTCCACGCCCCCTTCGCCCAGGACGTCGTGCTGCTCAAGTACGTGGGCATCAACGTGGTGGTGGTCCACGGGGGCGGGCCCCAAATCGGCGACCTTCTCAAGCGGATCGGCAAGGCGACGGAGTTCATCGAGGGCCTCCGGGTGACGGACGAGGAGACGGTCGGGGTGGTGGAAATGGTGCTCTCCGGCTCGATCAACAAGGGCATCGTCCGGCTCATCAACCGCCACGGCGGAGCCGCGGTGGGCCTCTCGGGCTCGGACGCGGGCCTCACCCGGGCGCGGAAGCTCACCCTGAGCCGGAAGAACGCCGAGGGCGCGGACGAGGTGGTGGACCTCGGCCACGTGGGCGAGGTGGTGGAGGTGAGCCCCGGCATCATCCACCACCTGACCCGGGCCCACTACATCCCCGTCATCGCCCCCCTCGGCGTGGACGATGACGGTAAGGTCTACAACATCAACGCCGACTCCGCCGCCGGGGCCATCGCGGGCGCCCTGGCCGCCGAGAAGTTCATCCTCCTGACGGACGTCCCCGGCATCCTCGGCAAGGAAGGGAAGCTCATCAGCACCCTCCGGTCCGGCGACGTGCAGCGCCTCCGGGAGGAGGGCGTCATCCGGGGCGGGATGATCCCCAAGGTCGAGGCCTGCCTGGAGGCCCTGGCCTCCGGCGTCACGAAGACCCACATCGTGGATGGCCGCGTCCCCCACGCCGTCCTCCTCGAAGTGTTCACGGACGAGGGCGTCGGCACCCAGATCGTCCGCTGAACCGCAGCGCGCCAGAGAGAGGACCCGCCATGACGAACGCCGAGCTCGTTTCCCTCGCCGCCCAGCACGTGGCCCCGACCTACGGACGCTACCCCATCGCCCTCGTCCGCGGGGAGGGCTGCCGCGTCTGGGACGCCGACGGAAAGGAGTACCTCGACTTCGTGGCGGGGCTGGCCGTCTGCAACGTGGGCCACTGCCACCCGGCGGTGGTGGCGGCGCTGCGGGAGCAGGCGGGAAAACTCCTCCACGTGTCGAACCTCTACCACATCGAGCCGCAGATCCGCTTGGCGGAGCGCCTCGCCCGCCACTCCTTCGGGGACAAGGCCTTCTTCTGCAACAGCGGCACCGAGGCCGTCGAGGCGGCGATCAAGCTGGCGCGGAAGTACTCCTTCAAGCACCACGGCGAAGGCAGGCACGAGATCCTCAGCTTCCAGATGAGCTTCCACGGCCGCACCTTCGCCTCCATGACGGCGACCGGCCAGGAGAAGTTCCACAAGGGCTACCACCCCCTCCTGCCCGGCTTCAAGTACCTGCCCTTCGGGGACATGGAGTCGGTCGCGGCCGCCGTGAACGAGCGGACCTGCGCCATCCTCGTCGAGCCCATCCAGGGCGAGGGCGGGGTCAACCTGCCGCCCGAGGGCTTCCTGAAGGGGCTGCGGGAGATCTGCGACGCGAACGACCTGCTCCTCCTCTTCGACGAGGTCCAGGTCGGGATGGGCCGCACCGGGAAGCTCTGGGCCCACGAGCACTACGGCGTCATGCCCGACGCCATGAGCCTGGCCAAGGGTCTCGCCGGCGGGACGGCCATCGGCGCCCTGGTGGCGGCCGACAAGGCCATGGCCTTCGAGCCCGGCGATCACGCGGCCACCTTCGGGGGCAACCCCCTGGCCACGGCGGCGGGCTGCGCGGCCCTGGACGTGACCCTCGCCCCGGGCTTCCTCGCCCACGTCAACGAGATGGGGAGCTACGCCCTCCAGGGGCTCCGGGAGCTGGCCGCGCGCCACGCCATCGTCAAGGAGGTGCGGGGCAAGGGCCTCATCCTGGGGATGGAGGTGGACCGCGACGCCACCCCCGTCGTCGCCAAGGGGCTCGCGGCGGGCTTTCTGCTGAACGTGGCCGTGGGCAAGGTCATCCGCCTCATTCCGCCCCTGGTGGTGGAGCGCGGGATGATCGACAGGCTCCTCCACTTCCTGGACGGCGCCCTCAAGGAGCTGGCGGCGTGAGCAAGCGGGACTACCTGGATGGCACCGAGCTCACCGCCCAGCAGACGCTGGAGCTTCTGCGCGAAGCCCGGGCCCGCAAGCGGGGGGCCAAGGCCAAATCCCCCGCCCCGCTGGCGGGGAAGACCCTGGCCCTGCTGTTCGAGAAGCACTCGACCCGCACCCGGGTCTCCTTCGAGGCGGGGGCCGCCCAGCTCGGCGGGCGCTCCATCTTCCTCTCCCCCCAGGACACCCAGCTGGCCCGGGGCGAGAACCTGGCGGACAGCGCGCGCGTCCTGAGCGAGTACGTGGACGGCATCGTCGTCCGCACCTTCGGCCACGAGCGGGTGGAGGAGATCGCCCAGCACGCCTCGGTGCCGGTGATCAACGGCCTGACCGATCAGCACCACCCCTGCCAGGCCCTGGCGGACTTCCTCACCCTCCTCGAACGCTTCGGGGATCTCAAGGGCCTCAAGCTCGCCTACCTGGGGGACGGGAACAACGTGGCCCACTCCCTCCTCATCGTGGGGGGGCTGATCGGAGTGAGCGTGACGGTGGCCTGTCCGCCCAAGCTCATGCCCAGCCCCGGCGTCGTGGCCCGCGCCCGGAAGCTCGCCTCGGCCTCCGGGGCCGAGATCCACGTGACGAACGACATCCGGGCGGCCTGCCAGGGCGCCCACGCCCTCTACACCGACGTCTGGACCTCCATGGGGCAAGAGGGAAAGGAAGCCGCCCGCCACAAGGCGCTGGCCCCTTACGGGGTGCACGGGGAGCTCTTCCACTGGACGGACAAGGACGCCGTCTTCATGCACTGCCTCCCCGCCCACCGGGGCCAGGAGGTGACGGCGGAGGTGATCGACGGGCCGCGCAGCGTGGTGTTCCAGCAGGCGGGGAACCGCCTGCACGCCCAGAAGGTCCTTCTCGAAATCCTCCTTGGGGGAAGCGATGGCCGGTAAGCCCAGCAAGGTGGTGCTCGCCTACTCGGGCGGGCTGGACACCTCGGTGATGCTGAGGTGGATCAAGGAGACCTACCGCTGCCCCGTCATCGCCTTCGCCGCCGACGTGGGCCAGGGCATGGGGGAGATCGGGGACTTGGAGAAGAAGGCCCTCTCGACCGGCGCCGAGGCCTGCCACATCCTGGACCTCAAGGAGGAGTTCGCCCGCGACTTCATCTTCCCCATGCTGCGGGCGGGGGCGGTCTACGAGGGCTGCTACCTCTTGGGCACCTCCATCGCCCGGCCCCTCATCGCCAAGGCCCAGATGGACATTGTCCGCCAGAGCGGCGCCGACGCCGGGGCCCACGGGGCCACGGGCAAGGGGAACGACCAGGTGCGCTTCGAGATGGGCTACGCGCACTTCGACCCCTCCATCACCGTCATCGCCCCCTGGCGCACCTGGGACTTCGGCGGGCGCTCGGAGCTCATCGCCTACGCCCGGCGGCACGGCATCCCCGTCCCCGTCACGGCCGAGAAGCCCTACTCCATGGACCGCAACCTCCTCCACATCAGCTTCGAGGGCGGCATCCTGGAGGACCCCTGGGCGGAGCCCCCGGAAGACATGTTCGTCCTCACCGTCCCGCCCGAGAGGGCCCCCGGCGAGCCCGCCTACGCCGAGGTCGGCTTCGAGAACGGCGACCCGGTCTCCCTCGACGGCGAGCGCCTCTCGCCCGTGGCCATGCTGGAGCGCCTGAACGCCCTGGCCGGCGCCCACGGGGTGGGGCGGGTGGACCTGGTGGAGAACCGCTATGTGGGGATGAAGTGCCGGGGGGTGTACGAGACCCCGGGGGGCACCGTGCTTCACGCCGCCCGGCGGGCGGTGGAGTCCCTGACCCTCGACCGCGAGGTGCTCCACCTGCGGGACTCCTTCATCCCCCACTACGCCCGGCTCGTCTATAACGGCTTCTGGTTCTCGCCCGAGCGCGAGTTCCTCCAGGCGGCCGTGGACGAGGCGGCCAAGTCGGTCTGGGGCACCGCCCGGGTGAAGCTCTTCAAGGGCGCCTGCCAGGTGGTGGGGCGCAAGGCCCCCAAGGAGAAGAACCTCTACCGGCCCGACCTCGCCACCTTCGAGGCCGACACCGTCTACTCCCAGAAGGACGCCGAGGGCTTCATCCGCCTCAACGCCCTCAGGCTCAAGGTCCGGGCCCAGCGGGGGAAATAATCCTCCCCGCGATTCACCCGAATGACCCGGGATTCCCCCGCCGGCAGGGGGAATCCCCTCCCGCCGGGAGCCCCCCGAAACACCACGCCCATCCCGGGCCTCCTTCGCAGGCGGAGGGGGGCTCTCCCGCCCCCGCGCGGGCGGATCCCCCGCCCGCGAAGAAGAAGATGCGCCCTCCCCGCCTGGGGGCCCTTGCATCAATTCACCCATTTTCGGGATCGCGATGCCCCGGTTCGCCGGGCGAAACGCGGCCGGCGATAGGGATGGGGGAGGCTTGCCAGCGCCGCGGCTAGGGGCGGGCGGCGGCCCTTTTCTTGTTGCGGGCGGGCCGGGCGCCCACCGTGGAGTGCCAGAGGAGGAGGATGGGCCCCGCCACATAGACAGTGGAATAGGTGCCGGCGATCATCCCGACCACGAGGGCGAACGCCACGTCCGCGATCAACTCGCCGCCGAGGAAGAGAACCGCCAGGACGGAGAGCATCGTGACCGCGGTCGTCAGGATGGTGCGGGAGAGGGTCTGATTGATCGAGGTGTTGATCAGCTCGGCGTAGCCCAGCCGGCCCGCGAGACGGACGTTCTCCCGGATCCGGTCGAAGATCACGATGGTGTCGTTGATCGAGTAGCCGATGATGGTCAGGATGGCCGCCACGGTGGGCAGGTTGAATTCCTTCCCCGACAGGGCATAGACGCCCAGGGTGATGATCACGTCGTGGACCAAGGCCACGATGGCGGCCACCCCCTGGATGAACCGGAACCGGAACCCCACGTAGATCAGCATCGCCAGCCAGCCCAGCAGGACGCTGAACAGGGCCTTCCGGCGGAGGTCATGGCCCACCTGCGGCCCCACCATCTCGGCCCGGCGGATTTCGAAGACGCCCTTTCCGAACCGCACCTCCAGCCCCCGGGTTATCTGCCGCTCCGCCTCCACCGCTTCGTCCGCCTTCCCCACCCGGATCAGGAATTCCCGATCGTGCCCGATGTTCTGGATCACCACCTCGCCGAGGGTGAGCCTCCCCATCGCCTCGCGCACCTCGGAGATCGGCTTGGCCTCCCTGAAGAGCACCTGGACGAGGGCCCCGCCGGTGAAGTCGATGCCGTAGTTGAGGCCCTTCGCCGCCAGCAAGACGAGCGAGAGCAGCACGGCGGCGCAGGAGATCCCCACGAAAACGCGCCACTTTCCGATGAAATCGAACCGGGTGCCAGGAGGGAAGATTTCCATCAGATGCTCAGTCTCCTCACGTCCCACCGGGAGAGCACGAAGTCATAAACGAAGCGCGTGACGAAAATCGCCGTGAACATGCTGATGGCGAGGCCGACGCTCAAGGTGATGGCGAACCCCTTGATGGGGCCCGTCCCGAACTGGAGAAGGATGAGGGCCGAGATCAGGGTGGTCAGGTTGGAGTCGAAGATCGTGAGGAAGGCCTTGTTGTAACCCGCGTCGATGGCCGACCGGACGGTCTTCCCCAGCCGCAGCTCCTCCCGGATGCGCTCGTTGATGAGGACGTTCGCGTCCACCGCCATGCCGACCGTCAGCACGATGCCGACGATGCCCGGCAGGGTCAGGGTGGCCTCGAAGAAGCCGAGGGCGCCCATCATGAGCAGGAGGTTGAGGGAGAGGGCCAGGACCGCCAGCACGCCGCTCAGGTTGTAATAGACCACCATGAAGACGACCACCAGGATGAAGCCGGTCACGACGCTGATGACCCCCTGCCGGATGGAGTCGGCCCCCAGGGAGGGGCCCACCATCCGCTCCTCGAGGAACTGGACCGGGGCGGGCAGCGCCCCCGCCCGGAGGGCGATGGCCAGGTCGCGCGCCTCCTCGAGGGTGAAGCTGCCGGTGATCTGGGCCCTCCCCCCGCTGATCCGCTCCTGGATGACCGGGGCGCTGTAGATCACCCCGTCCAGGACGATGGCCAGGCGCTTCCCCACGTTGGCCGCCGTGACGCGGTCGAAGGCCTGGGAGCCGACCGAGTCGAAGGCGATGCTGACGTAGGGCTGGTTGAAGCGATCCCCGATCTCGACCCGCGCGTCGGTCAGGTTGTCCCCCGTCAGGAGGGCCTCGCGCTTCACGAGGATGGGGGTCTGGCGGACGGTCTGGCCCGTCGCCGGGTCGCGCCGGGTCTCGTGGAGGAGCTGGGTGCCCTCGGGAGGGCCGCTCGTCTGGGCCTGGATCGGGTTGCCGATCTCGTCCACGAGCTTGAACTCGAGCTGGGCCGTCTTGCCGATGAGGGCCTTGGCCCGCGCGGGGTCCTGGACGCCGGGGAGCTGGACGATGATCCGCCGCTCGCCCTGGCGCTGGAGGATGGGCTCCCGCACCCCGAACTGGTCCACGCGGTTGCGCAGGGTCTCGATGGCCTGGGCGGCCGCCTGTTCCATGATGTGCCGGGCCTGCTGGTCCGGCATGGCGTAGACGAAGGTGGGCGGGGTGCCCTCGGTGCTCTGGAGGACGAGGTCGGGGTAGCCCGCCATCAGGGCGAGGAAGCGGCTGCGGTCGCCGTCCCGCACCAGGCCGACGGTGACGCGCCTGCCCTCGCGGCTCAGGGCCTGGGTGCGGATGTCGTCCTGGGCCAGGCGGCCGCGGAGCTCGCCGAAGTAGCGGTCGAGCTTGGCGTCCACCGCCTTCTCCGCCTGGACCTCGAGCACGAGGTGGATCCCTCCCTGGAGGTCCAGCCCCAGGTTGAGGCGCTCCTTCGGGGGATAGAGGTAGAAGCCCGCGGCGCCGATCACGATGATGATCAGGGCCGCGCGCCAGCCCAAGCCCTTCATGTCTTCCTCTCAGACCCCGGCCGAGGAAAGCTCCCCGCCGGACAGGGGACCCTCCCCCCCGCCGGACGCCTAGGCTTTCTCGACGTCCGCGGTTGTCTTGCTGGAGATGGCCGAGCGGTGGACGCGGATGCGGACGTTCTCGGCCACCCTGAGGTGGATCACCTCGTCCTTGATCTTCGTGATCTCGCCGAAGATCCCCCCGGCGATCACGTTGTCGCCCGGCTTCAGGGCGTGCAGCATCGTCTGGTGCTCCTGCTGCTTCTTCTGCTGCGGCCGGATCATCATGAAGTAGATGATGACGAAGACCAGTAAGAAGGGCGCCAGCTGGAGCAGGAAGCCGGACTCGCCCCCGATCCCGCTCGCGGCGGCCGCCTCGGCCTGGGGGACCAGCCCCTCCGCGAATCTCTGCCACAGTCCCGCCTGCATGTTCCCTCCCGGCGTCCAAATCCCGTGAGCAAAACCTGTCCTTGGTAGCAAAGGCGCGGGGCCTTGTCAACCGAAGGCGTTGAGAATCAGGGCTTTAATCTTCCCCCGCCGGCGCCGGGCGCAGGAGCCTCCCGGCCGGGCTGCGCCGCAGCCCCTGCCCCCCGCCGGGGGGCCCCCCGGGATCCTGGCCCAGCGGCCCGGCCAGCACCTCCCCGGCCCAGGCGCCGAAGCGGCCCGCCCGGATCTCCTCCTGCATCCGCCGCGCCAGCTCCTGGTAGAAGAACACATTGTGGATGGTCATGAGCCGCTGGCCCAGCATCTCCTCCGCCTGGAAGAGGTGGCGGAGGTAGGACCGGCTGAAGCCTCCCCGGCAGGCCGGGCAGCCGCAGGCGGGGTCGATGGGGGAGGGGTCCTCGGCGAACTCGTTGCGCTTGATGGAGAGCCTCCCCCCCCAGGTGAAGAGGTTCCCCCGCCGGGCGTGGCGGGTGGGCATGACGCAGTCGAACATGTCCGCCCCCAGCCGGACCGCCCGCACGAGGTCGCCCGGCGTCCCCATGCCCATGACGTAGCGGGGCCTCTCCGGCGGGAGGACATCCGCCGCGGCGGCGAGGAGGGCCTCGGTCTCGCGCTTGCCCTCCCCCAGGCAGAGCCCCCCGACCGCGTAGCCGGGAAAATCCAGGGCGGCGAGCTCCCGGGCGCTCCGCCGCCTGAGGTCCTCGAAGGCCCCTCCCTGGACGATGGCGAAGAGGGCTTGCTCCCCCTTCCGATGGGCTTCCTTCGAACGTTCCGCCCAGGCCGTGGTGCGGCGCAGGGCTCTCTCGGCCTCCTCCCGGGTGTGGGGGAAACCCAGGGGCTCATCCAGCACCATGGCGATGTCGGGCCCCAGCGCCTCCTGGATCTCCACCGCCCGCTCGGGGGTGAGCATCATTCGGGTGCCGTCGAGATGGCTCTGGAAGTCGATGCCCTCCTCCGTGATCTTCGCGAGGGGGGCGAGGCTGAAGAGCTGGTAGCCCCCGCTGTCGGTGAGGATGGGCCCCTCCCACCCCATGAAGCGGTGGAGCCCCCCCAGGCGGGCCACGCGCTCCGCCCCCGGCCTGAGCGAGAGGTGGTAGGCGTTCGAGAGGATGATCTGGCAGCCCGCCTCGCGCAGGTCGCGCGGGTCGAGGGTCTTCACTGTGGCCTGGGTGCCCACCGCCAGGAAGGCTGGGGTCTGGGCGGCCCCGTGGGGGGTCTCCAGCAGGCCGCACCGGGCCCCGCCGCCGGGCTCGGCCGCCTGGACCTGGAAGCGGACCGGGGCGCTCACAGGACCTGGATGGGCCCCTCGGCGCTCCCCGAGAGGAACTGCCGCACGAGGGGGTCGTCCATCGCCCGCAGCTCCCCGGGCGAACCCTGGGCCGCGATGCGCCCCTGGTGGAGCATGGCCACGAAGTCGGCGAAGGCCAGCGCCCGGTCGAGGTCGTGGCTGATGAGGACGGAGGTGACGCCCAGGGTCGCCTGGGTGCGGACGATGAGGCGGTCGATCGAGTCCGCCAGGATGGGGTCGAGGCCCGTGGTGGGCTCGTCGTAGAGGATGATCTCGGGCTCGCGGATGATGGCCCGCGCGAGGCCCACGCGCTTGCGCATCCCGCCCGAGAGCTGGGAGGGCATCCGGTCCTCCACCCCGTCGAGCCCCACCAGGTGCAGCTTCTCCCGCACCCGGACGGCGATCTCCCCCTGCGAGAGCCGCGAGTGCTCCCGCAGGGGGAAGGCCACGTTCTCCCCCACGTTCATGGAGTCGAAGAGCGCGGCCCCCTGGAAGAGCATCCCGAACTTGGCCCGAAGCCGGTTGAGCTCGCGGCCCCGCAGCTGGGCGGCGTCCTCCCCGTCCACGAGGACCTGGCCCCGGTCGGGCCGCATGAGGCCGATCATGTGCTTGAGGAGGACGCTCTTCCCCTCCCCGCTCCGCCCGATGATGACGGTGATCTTCCCGGCGGGGACCTTCAGGTCCAGCCCCCTCAGCACATGGTTCGCGCCGAAGGACTTCTCCACCTCCCGCAACTCGATCTTGACCTCGCCGCTCACCGCGCTCCTTCCCCATCGCGCGGGTCCGGGGGCCCGCCCCCGAGCCTCCGCGCCCCCACGCACTTCCCATCCCGGACATAGATCCGGGGCACCCGCAGGCCGATCCCGCAGAAGATCTCATAGGAGATGGTCTCGGCCCGCGAAGCCAGGTCCGCGACCGCGATGACCTCCTTCCCCCCCGCGCCCAGGAGGACCGCCTCGTCCCCCATCCGGACCCCCTCGATCCCCGTCACATCCAGGGCCAGCATGTCCATCGAGACCCGCCCCACCACGGGGACCCGCTTGCCCAGCAGGATGGCCTCCCCCCGGTTCGAGAGCAGGCGCGGGTAGCCGTCCCCGTAGCCGGCCGCGGCGATGGCGATCTGCCCCGGGCTCTTCCGGCGGTAGATGCCGCCGTAGCCCACGGCCCCTCCCGCCCCCACCGCCTTCACCTGGATCACGGAGGCCTTCCAGGTCACCGCGAGCCCGACCGGCGCGTGGCGCGCCGGCCCCATGGGCGCGCCGTAGAGGGCGATGCCCGCCCGGACCAGGCCGCCGGGCGCCTCGGGAAAGAGGAGCCCCCCGGCGCTGTTCGCGCAGTGGAGGAGCGGGGGGAGGAGCCTCTCCCTCTCGAGGGCCTCCGCCACCGAGCGGATCACCTCGAACTGCTGGGCCGTGGCCTCGCGCCCCCCCTCTTCATCGGCGCGCGAGAGGTGGCTCATCAGCCCCGCCACCTCCACCCCCCGCAAGCCGGACACCCGCCGGAAGAAGTCCACCGCCTCGGCGGGCGCGATCCCCAGCCGGCCCATGCCGGAGTCCACCTTGGGGTGGATGGGGGTCCGCCGCCCGCTGGCGAGGGAGGCCGCCGAGAGGGCCTCCGCCTGGGCCAGGTCCCACACCGCGGCGTCGAGCCCGAGCGCGGCGATGCGCGGGGCGCACGCCGGGAACACCCCGCTCATGAGGAGGATGCGGGAGCCGCCGAGGCTCGCCCCCTCCTCGCCGGAGCGCAGGGCCTCCGCCTCCTCCACCGCCGCCACCCCGAACCAGCGCGCCCCCGCGCGGTGAAAGGCGCCCGCGGCTTCCACCGCGCCGTGCCCGTAGCCCTCGGCCTTGACCACGGCCATGACCTCGCGCCCGCCCACGGCCTCGCGGAAGGCGCGGTAGTTGCGGGAGAGGACATCGAGGTCCACGAAGGCGGCCGTGCGCACCCCCGGCGGGAGGGAGGGGTGCGTCTTGGCCGCTGTATCGGGGAGGGCGGCCGCGCGCCCGCCGCTCAAAAGGGAGTCTCCTCTTCGCCATAAGCGTCGGGCGCGGCGGCGGCGGCGGCGGCCGAGCTCTCATGGAAGGCGTCGAGGTTGGTGAAGCGGGCGTACTCGGGGAAGAACTTGAGCTCGAGGTCGCCGGTGGGGCCGTTGCGCTGCTTGGCGATGATGACGGTGGCCACCCCCTTGTTCTCGGGGGCGGGGCTGTAATACTCCTCGCGGTAGAGCAGGGCCACGAGGTCGGCGTCCTGCTCGATGGCGCCCGACTCGCGCAGGTCGGCCAGGGTGGGCCGCTTGCCCTCGCGCTGCTCGGCCTGGCGGGAGATCTGGCTCAGCGCGATGACGGGGATGTTGATCTCCTTGGCGAGGCTCTTCAGGCCGCGGGAGATCTCGGTGATCTCGATCTGGCGGCTCTCCCTGGCCCGGCCGCGGTGGGAGAGGAGCTGGAGGTAGTCCACCACCACAAGGCCCAGCCCCTTGTCGGCCTGGAGGCGGCGGCACTTGGCCCGGATGTCGAAGACGGAGACGTCGCTCGCGTCGTCGATGAAGATGGGCGCCTCGGAGAGCTCCCCCGCCGCGCGGATGAGGTCGGGCCACTTGCTCGAGGGCATGTAGCCGCTCTGGAGCTGGCGCGCGTTCACCATGGCCCGGCCGCACATCATGCGGATGGCGAGGGAGCGCGCGCTCATCTCCAGGCTGAAGACGGCGACGGGGACCCGGGCCGTCACCGCCGCGTACTCGGCGACGCAGAGGGCGAGGGCGGTCTTCCCCATGCTGGGACGCCCGGCGATGATGCACACCTCGCCCGGCTGGAGACCCGCGGTGAGGCGGTCGAAGTCGGTGTAGCCGGTCGGGATGCCGGTCACGAGCTCCTTGCGGTCGTAGAGCTCCTCCAGGTGCGGGAAGGTGACCTTGATCACTTCCCGTATGGTTTCCATGCTCTGCTGGTAGCGATCGGAGGCGATCTCCAGGATGGCCCGCTCGGCGTCGTCCACGAGGCCGTCCACCTCCTCCTCCGCCGTGATGGCGCGCTCGGCGATGGCGTTGGAGGCTTGGACCAGGCTGCGGAGGATGGCGGCGTTGCGGATGAGCTTGGCGTGGGTCACCGCGCGGCGGGCGCTGGAGATATCGTCCGCCAGGCGGGCCACGCTCTCGGGCCCCCCCGCCGTCTCGAGCTTGCCCTCCTTCTTGAGGGCGTCCACGACGGTGAGGATGTCGATGGGCTCGGAGCGCTCGAAGAGGCGCACCATGGCCTCGAAGATGGCCCGATGGCTCGTCCGGTAGAAGTGCTCGGAGCGCAGGACCTCCATCACCTCGGCCACCATGCCGGGGTCCAGCAGGAGGGCCCCCAGGACGCGCTCCTCCGCCTCGATGTTCTGGGGCGGCAGGCGGTCCCGGCCCTCGGGCCTATGGGAGTCGGGTGGGGGAGTCAACGAAACGGCTCCGAGGATAAGAAAGAAAGCGGCGCGGGCGGTTGCGGACAGCCTACCTTAGTTCGGGCCGGGAGCGGAAGCCCCGGCAATCAATTGAAAAAGGCCGCCTTGGGGGCGGCCTTTTTCATGCGTCCAAGGCGCCGGGGAGACCTTCCGGCGCTGGGGAAGATCAGGCGTCCCCGCCCTCTTCCTTCTCCGCCCCTTCTCCCTCGGCGGCCCCTGCCTCGGCCTTGGGGGCCTCCTCCCCGGGAGTCTCCTCGGCGACGACGCGGACGCGCACCGCCGTCTTCACCTCGGGGTGGAGGCGGATGGCGACCTCGTGCTCGCCCACCCGGCGGATGGGCTCCTCGATCAGGATCCGCCGGCGGTTCACCTCGATGCCCTGGGCCGCGAGGGCCTCTTCGATCTGGCGGTTGGTCACCGCGCCGAAGAGGCGGCCGTCCTCGCCGGCCTTCATGGCGAGCTCCACCTCGACGCCCTTGAACTTCCCGGCGAAATCCTCGGCGGTGCGGCGGGCGGCATGGACCTGGGCCTCCCGGACGCGCTGCTCGTGCTGGGTGGCCTTCACGGTGCTGGCCGTGGCGTGGAGGGCCAGGCCGCGGGGGATGAGGTAGTTGAGGGCATAGCCGTCCTTCACCTCGACGACGTCGCCCACCTCGCCCAGGTTCTCCACTTCCTTCCGCAGGATCACGCGAGCCATTTCTCCCTCTCCCCGTTCCTAGCCGTGTTCCACGGTGTAGGACATCAAGGCCATGTAGCGCGCGCGCTTGATGGCGTTGGTCAGCTGCCGCTGGAAGCGGGCCGACGTGCCGGTGACGCGGCGGGGGATGATCTTCCCGCGCTCGCTCACCATGTTGCGGAGCGTCTTCGTGTCCTTGTAGTCGATGTAGGCCACGCCTTCCGCCGTGAAGCGGCATATCTTCTTGCGTACGTAGCGCTTCTTCTTTTTCTTCTTCTTGTCGCTGCTCGTGCGGGGTATGAGACCCATCAGCTTCCTCCAGATGCCGCTCCCGGCCCTCGCCGGCTAGAACGGGATGTCGTCGTCCGTCATGGGCGGGGCGTCGTCGCCGCGGGAGGCGCCGCCCCCCTGCTGGGCCCGGGCGCCGCCGCCCTCCGCGCCTTCCTCCCTCCGGGCCAGGATGTGGACCGTGTGGGCCACCACCTCATGCTTGCTCCGCTTCTGGCCCTCCTGGCTCTCCCAGGTGCGGTAGCTCAGGCGGCCTTCCACGAGCAGGGGGCTCCCCTTGCGGCACTGCTCTATGATCCAGTCGCCCGGCTTGCCGTACACGACGATGTCGACGAAGCAGGTCTCTTCCTTCCACTCCTCGCCGCTGCGGTAGCGCCGGTTCACGGCCAGGCCGAAGTTCACGACCGAGGAGCCCGAGGGGAGGAAGCGCTTCTCGGGGTCGCGCGTCAGGTTCCCCCGGAGGAAGACGGCGTTCAGCTGGGTCATGGCAGTCCCCCCGCCCCGGAGGCGCTAGTCGTCCGAATTCCTGGGGCCGCGCCGGCCGCCGCGATCGCCCCGGCCGCCGCGGTCATCCCGGCCGCCGCGGTCATCCCGGCCGCCGCGGTCATCTCGGCCGCCGCGATCGTCGCGGTCGTCGTCCCCGTGGTGTCCCTCCCGCTGCCGCTCGGCCTGCCGCTTGGCGTTCTGCTCGTTATGCTCGATCTTGCGGAGAAGTATGGGGTCCATGCGGATGGTCATGTAGCGGTAGGTGTCCTCGTTGAGCCGCAGGCCGCGCTCAATCTCGTGGACCGTGGCCGCTTCGGCCGTGTAGGTGACGATGTAGTAGAAGCCGTGGCGCTGGCGCTGGATGGGGTAGGCGAGGCGCTTCTTGCCCCAGCGGTCGATCTTGAGGACTTCCCCCCCGCCGGCCGTCACATGGTTGCCGAAGCCGGTGATTTTTTCCTCCACCGCCTCGTCGGTGAGGTTGGGGGACAGCAATACCATCGTTTCATACTGACGCATTCGATTCTCCCCGTGGACTCGGCGGCCCCGGCGCCTTGCGGCCGGAGCGAGGAGGAACTTCAAGGGGCCGAAGCCTACCACAAACCCGGGGCCGGGGGCCACCGGGAGGCCGGGCGGCTCCCCGCGGGGGGACCCGGTGCCTCGGCCAGCGAAATCATACCGAAAGACCCGGTCTCCCTGTCAACCCTCCCCTAGAACAGAGGCGCCAGCACCAGGGAGACGATGGACATCAGCTTGATGAGGATGTTCATCGAGGGCCCGGCGGTGTCCTTCATCGGGTCGCCCACGGTGTCGCCCACCACGGCGGCCTTGTGGGCCTCGGAGCCCTTGCCGCCGAGCTTGCCGTCCTCGATCTCCTTCTTGGCGTTGTCCCAGGCCCCCCCCGCGTTGGCCATGAGGAGCGCCAAGAGAACACCCGAGAGCAGGGCCCCGGCCAGCATGCCGCCGAGGGCCTCCTTGCCAAAGAGGAAGCCCACGAGGATGGGCATGACCACGGCCAAGACGCCGGGGAGGATCATCTCCTTGAGCGCCGCCTGGGTGCTGATGTCGATGCAGCGGGCGCTGTCGGGATCGGCCGTCCCCTCCATGATGCCCGGGATCTCGCGGAACTGGCGGCGGATCTCCTGGATCATGACGAAGGCGGCCCGGCCCACGGAGTTCATCGTGAGCGCACCGATGAGGAAGGGCACCGCGCCCCCAATGAGCATGCCGGAGACCACCTTCGCGTCGGTCAGGTCGATGGTCTGGAGCTTGGCTGCTTCGCTGTAGGCGGCGTAGAAGGCCAGGGCCGTGAGAGCCGCCGAGCCGATGGCGAAGCCCTTGCCGATGGCCGCGGTGGTGTTGCCCAGGGAGTC
>JBBTDR010000660.1:0-1621 GCA_038042665.1 Nitrospinota bacterium | reverse complement strand
TCGCCCTGCCCTGGGGCGGCCAGCCCCTCGCCACCTTCTGGCCCCTCCTGGTGGTGGCCCTCGCGGTGCGGCGCCTGCCCTACGCGCTCAGGGCCTGCATGGCCGCCCTCCAGCAGGTGCACCCCTCGCTCGAGGAGGCGGCGGAGAACCTGGGGGCGCCCAAGCTGCGGACGGTGGCACGCATCACCGTGCCCCTCATGTCGGGGGGCATCCTCGCGGGCTTCGTGGCGAGCTTCGTGACGGCGGCGGTGGAGCTCTCGACCACCCTCATGCTCGTCTCGACCGACGCGAACGCGCCGCTCTCCTACGGCATCTACGTCTACATGCAGAGCGCCGCGGGGCGGGGCCCCGGGGCGGCGCTCGGGATCGTGGCCGTGGCCCTCATGGCGGCGGGGGCCTACTTCTCGAACCGCCTCATCGGCCAGGGCAAGCTCGGGGTGGGGGCGGCGGCATGAGCGCGGGCGTCGCCGTCCGGGGGGTGAGCCTCGCCTACGGCCCGGTGCGGGTCCTCAAGGAGGTGAGCCTGGAGGTCCGCCCCGGCGAGTTCTTCGCCATCCTGGGCCCCTCGGGCTCGGGCAAGACGACGCTCCTGCGCTTCATCGCGGGCTTCGGGCGGGCGCAGGCGGGCCGCGTCCTCATCGGCGGGCGCGACGTCACCGGCGTCCCCCCCTGGCGGCGGAACGTGGGGATGGTGTTTCAGAACTACGCGCTTTGGCCCCACATGAGCGTGCGGCGCAACGTGGCCTTCGGCCTCGAGGAGCGCGGGCTTCCCCGCGCCGAGATCGCCCGCCGGGTGGAGGCCGCCCTCGGGCTCGTGGGCCTCGCGGACTACGGCGGCCGGCGGCCCTCCCAGCTCTCGGGGGGCCAGCAGCAGCGGGTGGCGCTCGCGCGCACGGTGGTGGTCGAGCCCGAGGTGCTCCTCCTCGACGAGCCCCTCTCCAACCTCGACGCCAGGCTCCGCGTCCAGATGCGCGGGGAGCTGCGCGATCTCCAGCGCAAGCTCGGCATCACCGCCATCTACGTCACCCACGACCAGGAGGAGGCCAACACCATCGCCGACCGCATCGCCGTCCTCGACGAGGGCGCGATCCAGCAGGTGGGCACCCCCATCGAGCTCTACGACCGGCCGGCGAACCGCTTCGTGGCCCACTTCCTGGGGACGGCGAACCTCCTCGATGGCGAGGTGCGCGGAGGGGCGTTCCAGGGAGGCGGAATCCGGCTCCCCCTCCCCCCGGCCCCGAAGGAAGGCCCCGCCAGCCTCGTCCTCCGGCCCGAGCACCTCGCCATCCTCCGCGAGGGCGCCCCCGGGCCCGCGGGCGCGGTGCGCCTGGAGGGGACCGTGCGCGGGCGGGAGTTCCTGGGAAGCTCCATCCGCTACAGCGTCGAGGCGGGAGGGCGGCTCCTCCTCGCCGACGGCCTCCACCGCCGGGGCGAGGAGCCCATCGGCCCGGGCGAGGCGGTGGCGCTCTACCTCCACCCCGACCAAGCCATCGTGCTCGCCGGCTAGGCGTGAAGTCTAAACAGGTTATTCACGGGGACACCGTTTCCCACCGGGCCTCCGCCGGGCTTTACCCCCCTCTCCCTCTGGGAGAGGGGAGGGGGTGAGGGGAGGCCGCGCCGC
>JBBTDR010000659.1:0-1976 GCA_038042665.1 Nitrospinota bacterium | reverse complement strand
CCCCGTGTCGTCGGCCACGAGGTTGATGATGTCAATCTTGGTCAAGGGAATCTCTCCTTCTCTCCGTCCGCGCGGGGCGCACTCCGTCCGGCGGAAGCCCTCCGAACCAGCGCGACCCAGGAAGAGACATGAGCGGAACACAAAACAAAATCAAAGTCTAGCACCGGCTTCGGCTCACCGGCAACCGCCGGCCCGCACCTCGTGAGGGACCCATGGAAACCCCCGTCCCCGGGCGCATCCGGGGGGTGAAACCCTTCCTGGTCATGGACATCCTGGAGCGGGCCCGCCAGCTCGAGGCCGAGGGGCGGGAGGTCATCCACCTCGAGGTGGGGGAACCCGACTTCGACAGCCCCCCCGCCGCCGTCCGGGCCGCCCAGCGCGCCCTGGCCGAGGGCCACACCCACTACACCACCGCCCTGGGCCTCCCCGAGCTGCGCGAGGCCATCGCCGACCACCACAACCGCGCCTACGGCCTCTCGATCAGCCCCTCGCGAGTGGCCGTCACCCTGGGGACCAGCGCGGCCATGCTCATGCTCTTCGCGCTGCTGCTGGAGGAGGGGGACGAGGTCATCCTCTCCGACCCCCACTACGCCTGCTACCCGAGCTTCATCCTCTCGGCCGGGGGGAAACCCGTGCGGGTGCCCGCCCGGGCGGAGGAGGGCTTCATCCTCCGGGCGGAGGCCGTGCGCCCCCGCATCGGCCCCCGCACCCGGGCCATCCTGGTGAACTCCCCCTCCAACCCCACGGGCTCCCGCCTCCCGCCGGCCGAGCTGGCGGAGCTGGCCTCCCTGGGCATCCCCTTGATTTCAGACGAGATCTACCACGGCCTGAGCTACGGGGAGCGAGACCGCTCGGCCCTGGAGTATCAGCCGGAGGCCTTCGTCATCAATGGGTTCTCGAAATACTTCGCCATGACGGGCTGGCGGCTGGGCTACCTCATCCTGCCCGGGCGCTACGTGAGGCCCCTGGAGATTCTTCAGCAGAACTACTTCGTCTCCCCCAACCCCTTCGTCCAGCTCGGGGGGCTGGCGGCGCTCAGGGAGTGCGTCCCCGACGCCGAGCGGATGCGGGCCGTCTACGCCGAGCGGCGCAAGGTCATGCTGCGGGGGCTGCGCGAGATCGGCCTCCCCATCCCCCAGGAGCCGGACGGGGCCTTCTATGTCTTCGCCGACGCCCGGGCCCACGGGGGGGACAGCCTGGCCCTTGCCCGGGAGATCCTGGAGGCCACGGGGGTGGCCGTGGCCCCGGGGGCGGACTTCGGCCCCGGCGGGGAGGGCCATCTGCGGTTCTCCTACTGCAACTCGGCCGGGAACATCGAGAAGGGCCTGCGGCGGGTGGGGGAGTTCCTCAAGGGCAAAAAATAGGGGCGCGCGGGCCGCGCGCCCCTCGCCTGGAAGCGGCGATCACTCGGTGTCGTCGAAGTCCCCGAAATCCTGGCCGACCTCCCCTGCGTGGATGGGCGCGGCCGCGCTCCGCCACTCGAGCTTCCCCTCGATGATCTCGCAGAAGACGATCTCCTCGTGGGAGTGGAGCCCCTGGGAGTCCACGAGGGGCTCGGCGCCCTTGCGGAGCTGGGACACCCGCTTGGCGAGGAGCACCGAGAGCAGGAAACGGTTGTCCACGATCTTGAGGGCCTCCTCGAACATCTCGTCGTAGCTTTGCAGCGAAGCCATGTGACCTCCACCAACGGCAAACCGCGGGGGGCGCTAGCCGATGCCCACCTGCTGGACGTAGAGCATCTGAAGATCCGAGGCGACCTGGGCGAAGAGGGCCTCCTCCTCGGCCGAGAGGTTGCCCTTCATCTTGTCCTTCACGAAGGTGACCATGTCCACGAACATGCGCGCGTTCCGGGGGTCGGGGGAGCCGATGCGCTCGCCCGTCTGGGGGTGGAGCCCCATGGCCGCCAGGGCGTTCCCCTGGAGGATGGCCACCAGCATCTCGACCTCCCGGCTCCGCCCCCCGGCCGGCGGCTCCGT
>JBBTDR010000658.1:0-2726 GCA_038042665.1 Nitrospinota bacterium | reverse complement strand
TGCCGACCGGGACGGTGCTCTTGGTGACGACGATCTTGTGGCCGTGCAGGGCCCCGGCGATCTCCTTGGCGACCGCCTCGACGTAGGAGAGGTTGGTGCGGCCGTCCTCCTTGGGGGGGGTGCCGACGCAGATGAAGACGATGTCGCTGCGCCGCACGGCGAAGGGGGTGGAGGTGGTGAACTCGAGGCGGCCCTCCCGCCGGTTGTGGGCGAGCATCTCGGGCAGGCGGGGCTCGTAGATGGGGCACTCGCCCTTGCGGAGGATGCGGATGCGCTCCTCGTCCACGTCGGCGCAGATGACGTCGTTGCCCATGTCGGCGAAGACGGCTCCCGTCACGAGGCCGACATAGCCGGAGCCGATCACGCAAATGTTCATGGTTTCCTCAAAACCCCTTTCCAAAGACGGGTTTATGGGAACTGCCGTCCCCAAGCGGCGATGCATTATCCCACGCCGCGGACCCTGTCAAGGTGTGATCTCCGGGGTTTGCATCCGCATGGGGGCGAGCCCCCCCGATCCGCCCAGGAAGCGGCCCTCGTCCGCCACCGTCCGGCCGTGCCGGAAGGTGGGCAGCCGGGAGCCCTCGCGGAGGCCCAGCACGCTGAAGCTGAGGAAGACCTCGCTCTTGTCCCGGGTGTCGGTGAGGGTGAGGGCGACCCCCCAGCAGCAGCCCTGGTAGCGCAGGATGATGCTCTGCTCGAGGGTGGCGCGCTCCGCCTTGTTGAGGCGGGTGAGGTACTCGACGAAGAAGCGGGGGGTGATGGCCACCCCGCCCGCGAGGTTGATGAAGCTCTCGCCCGCGCTTGCCGGGGATCTGTTGCGCAGCCGCTGCCAGGTGCGGTCCGCGTTGAAGAACCAGTTGCGCCCCCCCTCGAGGCGGAAGCCGGTGGTGTGCGAGGAGATCTCGCGTTCGTAGGTGCTGTACCGGGTTTGGTGGATAAGCCGGAGCTGGCGCGTGGGGCGGGACTCCACGTCGAGGATGACAGGGCCAAACGGCCGGCGGTCCTGGGTATCTAGGTCTTGGGCGCGGCGGGCCTCGGCGATGTCGAAGGTCTGGCCGAAGGCCACCCGGGCGAGCTGGCGGGTCTCGAAGCCGCCCTCCTCGGTCACCAGCTTGGTGAGGAAGCGGTTGACGATGGCGTAGGTGACGGTGTTCTCGTCGCCGAGGCCGTCCACGCCGTCGAGGGGGATGATGAGGCGGCGGTCATGGGGGTCCATGGCCGGGCTGTAGCGGTAGATGGTCTCCAGCCCGGCGATGTGCTTCATGTCGTTGAGCGGGCCCACCTTCCCCTCGTAGACCCGGCTGAAGCGGGGCCCCAGGACGGTGAGCGAGGCGAACCACATCTCGCGGGAGAGGCCATCCTCCCGGCGCTCCTCCCGGGTGGGGTTCGGGCCGGCGGTCTCGCCGGCCTTCTGGACGGTCCAGTAGGTCTCCCGGAAGCCGGCCTCGGGGGTGACCCCGAGCCAGGGGACGGTCTGGAGGGGGAGGGAGATCCTGGGCTCGAGGTGGAACCTCTCGAGCTCGATGGGGTTGCGGTTCAGCTCGCGGCGGAAGTTGACGTAGGAGGTGTTCAGGGACTTGTAGAAGTCCGAGGTCCCGATGCGCGACTGGAGGATGTCCAGCCGGATCTCGGGCAGCTTCTGGAAGAGCTGCCCGTCGCTCTCGTTGAGGCCCTCCTGGCGCCGCATCCCGGCCTGGAAGCGGGCGTCGGTGCCGGCGAAGTCCTTGATGAGCTGGATGCGGGTGTCCGTGGCCTGGCGGGTCCGCTCGGCGAGGTCGGTCTCCAGGGAGCGGTCCACGACCTCCTGCCTGGCCAGGTCGATGAAGGAGGTGAACTCGACGTCGCCCGGAAAGAGGGTGCGGTGGTCGGCCTTGAGGTCCCAGAAGTCGGTCTTCTCGAGCTTGTCCTGGAGGAGGCGGCCCCGGACGATGCCCGTCGTGTTCTGGCTCAGGGCGTAGCGGTACTCGCCCTTGTAGCGGAAGCCGCGCTTGGTCAGGTAGTCGAAGCCCAGGGTGGCGTCCGACCACTCGTTGATGGCCCAGAAGAAGGAGGGGGAGTACTGGAACCCGTTGCGGTTCCCCGCCCCGAACTGGGGGATCAGGAGGCCGGTCGCCCGCTGGGTCTTCACGGGCACCACGGCGGCCGGGAGATAGGCGGCTGGGATCCCCGCCACCTCCACCGCGGGGCCCTCGATGATGCCGTAGCCTTCGATCTGGAAAGTGCCCCGGCGGAAGCGCATGGCCCAGTCGGGGCGGTCGCCCTCGCAGGTGGTGAAGGTGCCGTCCACGATCTCGTAGTGGTCCTGGGCCAGGCGCCGCAGGAGGCCGCCCGTGATGTAGTAGGTGCCCCCGATGTAGCCTCGGGCGTCGTAGATGACCACCCGCTCGCTGTCGAGGTTGAACTCGATCCGGGTGCCGATGATCCGGTCGTTCCCCACCTGGAAGACGATGTTGCCCGTGGCCACCCCGTCCCGGGTGGAGGACTGCACCTCGACGTAGTCCGCCTGGATGCGCTTGTCGAGGTAGCGGACGTCGGCGAACCCCTGGCCGATGACCCGTTGGCGCTCGCGATCCTCCTGGAGCTGGTCGGCCGAGATGGCGGCCGAGGCGGCGGGGTCCCTGAGGAAGCGGAGGCCCTCTCCGGAGGGAGCGGCGCCTTCCCGGCCCCCGGGGGGAGCGGGCGAGGTCTCGGCCGGGCGGGGCGGGGCCGGCGGCGGGGCGAACTGG
>JBBTDR010000657.1:0-3961 GCA_038042665.1 Nitrospinota bacterium | reverse complement strand
CCTCGGCGCCGTACACCCCGCAGTTGGCGGTGAGGAGGTCGAGGGGCTCGTAGTCGAACTTGGTGCGGAACTTGCCCTTCTTGGCCCGGCGCCCCTCGGCGGCCTCGCCCTCGGGGCGGTCGTAGATGTTCTTGTGGCAGGCGATGCCGCACTTGAAGCAGGACTCGTCCTTGACGACGTAGGGCTTCTCGAAGGAGGAGCGGTAGAGCTGGACGGCCTCCAGATTGCCCGGGGCCCAGAAGTTCCGCTCGGGCAGGCAGCCCATCGGGTGGAGGCCCGCGATGTTGCGCCAGGTGCCGCCCCCGCCCTCGCCCTTGTGGGCGTCGCGGTAGTTCTTGGAGCCCGCGCCCCGGGCGATGACCTTGTTCGCCTCCTTGACCACCTCGGAGACGTCGGTCTTGTCGTCCGGCGCCTGGGCGGCGACGGCGATGAGGTTCTTGCTCCCCATGACGCCCCCGAAGCCGCCCCGGCCGCAGAAGCGGGGCTTGCAGTCGCCCGATTCGAGCTGGTTGGTCGAGCTCAGGGCGATGCCGGCCATGCGGTTCGTCTTCCAGTTCTCGCCCGGGGGGCCGATGACGGCGAAGTGGGCGTCGGCGTAGCGGCCCTTGAGGGACATGATCTTCTCGTGGGTGTCCTTGCCGAGGAGGGAGGCCGCGTCCGCGAGCGCGAGCGCGGGCGGGCCGCCCGGCGCCTCGCTCTTGACCACGAGAATGACGGGCTTGGGGCTGCGGCCGAGGAAGAGGATCTCGTCCATCCCGGCGCAGGCCATCTTGACGCCGAACTTGTCCGAGCCCGCCGACCACATGGCCGAGGGCGCGCCCTTGCGGGTGCTCTTCAAGGGGCTGTAGCCCCCGAAGAAGGCGCGCAGGCCCGTCATCACGAGGCCGCCGGTGAAGCAGCCGAGCTCCAGGACGAGGGGGGCCGAGGGGGCGTAGGGATCGGGCACGTCATGGCGGGAGAGCACCTTAAAGACGCGCCCGATGCCCCCGAGGAAGTCCTCCATGTCCCGGCAGGGCTTCTCCTCGATGGTGATGCGGCCGCTCGTCAGGTCCACCGTGGCGCTGCGGTACTTGTAGTCCGTGGGCGCCTTCTTCGGGCTCTTCGATTCGGTCCACAAGCTGCCTGGCACCTCCTGCGGGATGGGGCTCAAGGGGCCCCGGGGGAGAAACCCTGCGGGTGGGGGCATCCAACGCCAACGCATTATTTCGCATTTCGGGAGGGCCGGGCAAGCCCGCGGGGGGGGCGGCTCAGAAGGAGACGGGCTCGCGGAACTCGCCAAAAACCTCCCGCAGCACCCCGGTCATCTCCCCCAGGGTGGCGTAGGCCTCCACGGCCTCGAGGATGGGCTCCATGAGGTTGACGCTCCCCTGGGCGGCCTCCCGGAGGCGGGCGAGCGAGCGCCCGGCGCGGGCCCCGTCGCGCCCCGCCTTCACCCGGCGCAGGCGCCCGGCCTGGCGCTCGCCGATGGCGGGGTCCACGGCGAAGAGGGGGAGGGGCTTCGAGGGGGCGCCCGCGTGCTTGTTCACCCCCACGATGGGGCGCCCGCCCGCCTCGACCTCGCGCTGGAAGCGGTAGGCGCTCTCGGAGATCCAGCGCTGGATGAGCCCCTGCTCGATGCAGCGCACCATCCCGCCCCGCTCCTCGACCGAGGCGATGAGCTTCTCCATCTCCTCCTCCATGCGGGCGGTCAGGCTCTCGAGGAACCAGGAGCCGCCCAGGGGGTCCGCGGTGCCGGTGACGCCGCTCTCGTGGGCGATGATCTGCTGGGTCCGGAGCGCCAGCAGGGCGCTCTCCTCGGTGGGGAGGGCGAGGGCCTCGTCGAAGGCGCAGGTGAAGATGGTCTGGGCCCCGCCCAGCACCGCCGAGAGGGCCTCGAAGGCCACCCGGGCGATGTTGTTCTCGGGCTCCTGGGCGGTGAGGGTGCTGCCCCCGCAGACGGTGCCGAAGCGGAAGAGCCAGCTCCTCGGATTCTTCGCTCCGAACCGCTCGCGCAGCATGCGGGCCCAGAGCCGCCGCATGGCGCGGTACTTGGCCGCCTCCTCGAAGAAGTCCGAGTGGGTGTAGAAGTAGAAGCTGAGGCGGGGGGCGAAGTCGTCCACCGCCAGGCCGCGCTGGACGCAGCGCTCCACGTACACGGCGGCGTCGGCCAGGGTGAAGCCTCCCTCCTGGACGGCGGTGGCCCCCGCGTCGCGGAAGTGGGCCCCGGCCGCGCTCAGGGTGTTGAAGCGCGGAGTGTGGCGCGCGCCGTACTCGATGGTGTCCACGATGAGGCGGAGCGAGGGCTCGGGCGGGAAGATCCAGGTGCCGCGCGAGACGTACTCCTTGAGGATGTCGTTCTGGATGGTGCCGGTGAGCACCCCGGGAGCGACGCCCTGCTTCTTCCCCAGGGTGATGTACATGGCGTAGAGGATGGCGGCGGTGGCGTTGATGGTGAAGGAGGTGCTGATGCGGTCCAGCGGGATCCCGCGGAAGAGCGCCTCCATGTCCTCCAGGGTGCCGATGGCCACCCCCACCTTGCCCACCTCGCCCAGGGCGCGCGGGTCGTCGCTGTCGAGGCCGAGCTGGGTCGGGAGGTCCAGGGCGACCGAGAGGCCGGTGTTCCCTTCATCGAGCAGGAAGCGGTAGCGCGCGTTCGTCTCCTCGGCGGTGCCGAAGCCCGAGTACTGCCGCATGGTCCACAGCCGCTCGCGGTACATGGCGGGGTGGATGCCCCGGGTGAAGGGGTACTCCCCGGGCGGCTCGGCCGCGAAGCCGGGGGGGACGTCCTCCGGGCCGTAGCGGGCCTCGAGGGGGAGGCGGGAGCGGGTTTCGAAGCGCCGGGGGGGCGGGGCGTCAGGCGTCATCTATCTCCTCCCTCTCCTCCCGGTGGGCTAAGCGTGGAATCCAAACAGGTTGCTCGGACCGTGGATGCCAGGGCCTTTCCCCCTCCCCCGCCGGCCGGGGGCGAGTCTGGCTGCGGTGGAGCCGTAGGGGCGGTTCGCGAACCGCCCCTACAGATAGCCCCCATCCCCTCTCTCAAGGACTCAAGGGGAGGGGGAGCCGGGGCCGCGCGGGTGTCTCGCCCTCGCCGGGCGTCCGCTCGGTAAACAACCTGGTGAGACTTTACAGTTCAGCTTCCCTTGAAGAGGGGCTTGCGCCGCTCGATGAAGGCGCGGACGGCCTCGCGGTGGTCCTCCGAGGCCCAGAGCGGCCCGAAGAGCCGGGCCTCCAGCTCATTGGCCTCCTGGGGGGAAAGCTCCCCGGCCCCGGCCAGGAACCGCTTGATCGCGCGGATGGCGAGGGGAGCGCCCTTGGCGATCTCGGCGGCGAGGCGCCTGCCCTCGGCGAGCCCGGCGCCGCGGGGGACGACGGCGTTCGCCAGCCCCATCGCCAGGGCCTCGCGGGCGCCCACCTCGCGGCAGGTGGTGAGGAGCTCCACCGCCCGCGAGGGGCCCACGAGGCGCAGCAGCCGGGCTCCGCCTCCCCAGCCCGTCATCATCCCGATGCGGGCCTGGCGGCAGCTCAAGTAGGCGTGTTCCTCCATCACGCGGAAGTCGCAGGCGAAGGCGATCTCGGTCCCTCCGCCCAGGGCGTAGCCGTTCAGGACGGCGATGACGGGGACGGGCAGGGCGGCCAGCCGGGAGAGGATGCCCTGCATGCGCCCGTTCACGGCGCAGCCCTCCTCGGCGGAGGGGAAGGACTGGAGCCACTTGAGGTCGCCCCCGGCGCAGAAGGCGTCCTCCCCGGCGCCCGTGAGCAGGACGGCCCGGAGGGAGGAGTCCCCGGCGAAGCGCTCTACCGCCTCTTCCAGGGCCGCCATGCTCCCGCCGTCCACCGCGTTGCGGGCGGCGGGGCGGTTCAGGCGCACGAGGGCGGTGCCCCCCTCCCGTTCGCAGAGGAGAGAGGGCACCGGCGGCGGGGCTCCCGGCTACCAGTATTTTTCGAAGTGGATGTTCCCGCGCGTCTTGCCCACGTCCATCCG
>JBBTDR010000656.1:0-2892 GCA_038042665.1 Nitrospinota bacterium | reverse complement strand
ATCACCCAGGCGCGCCCGGACCGCGCGCCCCCTGTCAGGGAGGTGACGGAGGAGCGATGCGAAAGCCAACCCGTTGGTTCAAAAGGGGAGGGTGGGCGGCGGCGGCTTTGTGCGCCCTCCTCGTCTCGGGCCCGCCGGCCGCTCAGGCCCAGACGGTGCAGTCGCTCCAGGAGCGCGTCCAGATGCTCGAGCAGCAGCTCAAGAACCTCGATGAGGTGAAGAAGCAGCTCGATGCGCTCAAGGGGCAGCTGGAGTCGATCCAGAAGGAGCAGGAGGCGCAGAAGGCCAAGGTCGAGAAGCAGGCGAAGAGCCTGGAGCCGCTGGGCGACTTGAAAGATCTCAAGAAGACCATAGAGGTGGCCTCCAAGCTCGAATTCTCGGGCCGCGCGACCGGCACCATCCAGGCCACCGAGGGGATTGACGAGAACGTGGGCGGCGATGAGAACTTCGCCGTCGGCGCCTTCGACCTCTTCTTCACCTACAGGCCTTCGAGCAACGTGAAGGCCGTCGTGGGCCTGACGGCCATCGGCGGCGACGGGCCGGACACCCGCTTCCCCACCTTCTCCATCCTGAACGCCCACGCGGGCTCCACGAGCCATCCGGGCAGCACGCTCGACGATGTGTCGGTCCTGGAGGCGTACCTCGAGGCCACCTTCTTCCAGGACCGCCTGACCCTCACGGCCGGGAAGATCGATCTCACCAACTATGTGGACACGAACGCCTACGCGAACAACAAGAAGGACGACTTCCTGAGCGTGTCCTTCACCAACACCCACGTCCTCAGCAACCCGGCCAACGGGCCGGGCGTGCGCGCCCGCTACGTCCTCCTGCCGGACCTCCTCTATGTGGAGGCGGGGGCGATGAACCAGGACCGCAACAGCAACCTCAGGACGACGGACAAGTTTTTCGAGGACGTCTACGGCATCGCCGAGGTGGGCGTCACGCCCAAGATCTTCGGCCGGCAGGGCAACTACCGCGTCTGGGCCTTCGCCGACGGCGCGGCGCGGAAGAACGAAGAGAACGGGGAGCAGAACCGCTACACCGCCTTCGGCGCGGGCCTCAGCTTCGACCAGGAGATCACGGACTGGCTGGGCGCCTTCGTCCGCGCGGGCTACCGCGACTCGGCGAACCTGAACTGGGCCACCCAGGCGGCCTGGACGACGGGCGTGCAGCTCATGAAGCTCGTCCCCGGCCGCCCGAACGACGTGGTCGGCCTCGGCTACGGCGAGATCCGCCCCACCACCCGCACGGTGAATCCGCAGAAGGATGAGAGGCGCTGGGAGGCCTACTACCGCTGGTACCTCCTGGACAACTTGCACTTCAGCCCCTTCATCCAGTTCGTGGACAACCGCTCGGGCCTGCAGACCGACAGCGACTTCTGGCTCTTTGGCGCCCGGCTCCACCTCAGCTTCTAGTCGCCCAGTAGCCAACAGCCCGGAAATTTCTCCTCCCTCTCCTCCAGGGCCCCCTCCGGGGGCCTTTTCTTTTTTCCCCTGCCCATCTTGGCGAATCCGCCGCGCCCTCGTCGGGCCGACCTCCCCGCCCGCGACCCCCACGGCAAGCGCATCCCCTCGGGCTCCGACGTTCCCGCCTAGGGCCCCCCGCGCCCTCCTCGAAAAAAGCCCGCTTCCGTCGTAATCTGTGAATCCGGTGTTCCGCCCCCCCGCGCAGGAGCGGCGTGATGGAGACCCTCTGCCAATTGCTGGAGGAAGCCGCCGCGCGCTTCCCCGCGGGGGCCGCCCTCCAGGGCGACACCGCCGAGGGCGGGCGGGTGGCCTACACCCGGCCCCAGCTCAGGGAGCGGGCCGCCGCCCTCGCGCGGGCGCTCGTGGAGGCGGGGGTGGGGCCCGGGGAGCCGGTGGCGCTCCTCTCCCCCAACCGCCCGGAGTGGGCCATCGGCTACTTCGGGGCGGTGCTGGCGGGGGCGGTGCTCGTGCCCCTGGACGTGAACCTCAAGGAGGGGGAGCTGCTGAACGTCCTCCAGCGCTCGGGGGCCCGGGCGCTGCTGACGGACGCCACCGAGCGCGGGCGCGGGGCCGGGCTCCTTGCGAAGCTGCCCGGAGCGGAAGGAGGGCGGCCTCAGCTGTGGATCGACGAGCCTCCCGCGGGCGCCCCTCCCCGGGCGGCGGAGCTTCCCGGCGCCTCCCGGCGGGCCGGCGACCTCGCCCTCATCTCCTTCTCCTCGGGCACGACGGGCGTCCCCAAGGGCGTCATGCTCACCCACGGGAACATCGTCTCGAACGTGCGGGCGGTGCTCCATCCCTTCACCTGCGGGCCGGGGGACGTCTTCCTCTCGGTGCTGCCCCTGCATCACATGTTCGAGAGCACGGGAGGGCTCCTCCTCCCCCTCGCGAGCGGGGCGGCGGTGCACTACCTCGCCTCCCTCAACCCCCGGGTGCTCGGCGAGACCATGCGGCGCGAGGGGGTGAGCATCTGCCTCATGGTCCCGGCGCTGCTGCGCCTGATGCACAAGCGCATCCTGGGGGCGGCCTACGCCACGGGCGGGCTCAAGGGGCGGCTCTTCCGCGTCCTCTTCCCGATCTCCCAAGCCGCGGCGCGGGCCGGGCTGCGCATCGGGGGGCTGCTCTTCCCCCAGGCGCGGCGGGCGCTCAGCCCCCGGCTGCGCTACCTGGTGAGCGGGGGGGCGGCCCTCGACCCGGAGGTGGGCTGGGACCTCCTCGCCCTGGGGATCGAGGTCATCCAGGGCTACGGGCTCACCGAGACCTCCCCCATCACCCACGCCAACCGCCCGGGCCGGGGGAACCGCATCGGGACGGTGGGGCCGCCCCTCCCGGGCGTCGAGGCGCGCCTCGAGCCCGTCCCCGGCGGGGCGCCGGGGGAGGGGGAGGTCTGGATCAAGGGGCCCAACGTCATGCAGGGTTACTTTCACAA
>JBBTDR010000655.1:0-2886 GCA_038042665.1 Nitrospinota bacterium | reverse complement strand
GACGGAGGGGAACTGCTTGAGGCGGTCGAAGACCTCCCGCTGGTAGGCCTTCAGCGAGGCCTCGTCGGCGGCCTCGAAGCGGAGGACGAGCACGGGCTGGGTGTTCGAGGCCCGCACGAGGCCCCACCCCTTGGGGAAGTTGATGCGCACGCCGTCCACCTCGATGGTCTGGTACTTGTGCCGGAAGTGGGCCTTGAGCTCTTCGACGATGGGGAACTTGTCCTCGTCGGTGCAGTCGATCCGCATCTCGGGGGTGGCGAGGGCGGCGGGGATCTCCCGCATCCGCTCGGCCAGGGTGCGCTTCTCCGACCCGAGGAGGTGGAGGAGCCGGGCGGCGGCGTAGATGGCGTCGTCGTAGCCCAGGTAGCCGTCCTCGAAGAAGATGTGGCCCGAAAGCTCCCCGCCGAGGGGGGCCTTCTCGGCCACGAGGCGGGCGCGGATGAGGGAGTGGCCCGTGGCGGCCATGACGGGCCGGCCGCCCATCTTGCGGACGGCCTCGGCCAGCCGGGAGGAGCATTTCACGTCGAAGACGATGGCCTCGCCGGGGCGGCGGGCCAGGATGGGCTCCGAGTAGAGGATGAGGAGCTCGTCCCCCCAGACGATCCGGCCGGTCGAGTCCACCACCCCGAGGCGGTCGCCGTCCCCGTCGAGGCCGATGCCCGCCTCGGCGCCCGTCTCCCGGACCTTGGCGATGAGGCTCTGCAGGTTCGCCGGGATGGTCGGGTCGGGATGGTGGTTGGGGTAGGTCCCGTCGGGCTCGGTGAAGATGCCCGTCACGTCCGCGCCGATGGCCTGGAGCACCCGGGTGGCCACGGGGCCGCCGATGCCGTTCCCGGCGTCAATGACGGCCTTGACGGGCCGCCCCAACTTGAGCCCCTGGCTTGCGCGGGCCACATAGGCGGGCTGGACGTCCACCTCGGTGAAGCCGCCGGGGCGGGGCGCTTGGTGCAGCTTGCCGTCCCGGATGAGGTGGTAAAGGTGCTGGATCTCCTCGCCGTGGATGGCTTCCCTGCCCTTGGTGACCTTGAAGCCGTTGAATTCCGGCGGGTTGTGGCTGCCGGTGATCTGCACCCCGCCCCGGACATCGAGGTGATGAGTCGCGAAGGAGAGGCAGGGGGTGGGTACCATGCCGATGCCGGTGACCTCGCACCCCGCCGCGCAGAGGCCCTCCCGCATGGCCTGGTAGAAGAGGGGGGAGGAGAGGCGGTTGTCCCGCCCCAAGGCTACCGGGGCCCTCTGGGCCCCGCCCAGGTGGATGCCGATGGATTGCCCGATCAGGCGAACTGTTTCCGCGGTGAGATCGCGGTCCACGATCCCCCGGATGTCGTATTCGCGGAAAATTCGGGGATTCAACTCCATCCGATGGCTTCCCGGCGATCGAGCTGGGGCGGCTTTCTGTCTCAAAACGAGCGGATTATTGCATCCGCCGTCCAGCCCGGCAAGAGAAAAGAGACGGGCCGGGCTGCCCGGCGCCCGGCCGCCCGCCCCCGCGGCTTCTTTCCGGGCCGGAAAGGCCGAATGCCTTCTTTCCGGAGGGGTTGTATAATCCCCCGGCTGGGAGGGCGGCCTTCGGTGCCCCCCGGCCAGTTCCCGCGCGGAGCGATTGGCGAGGAGAGATGGGCGGCCCGGGTCCCTGGAAAGAGCGGATCATGATCTGGCTGGGGTTTTCCCTGCTCACGATCTTCTTACGCTTGTTCTTGACCTTGAAGGTGTCCGGCCTGGAGAGGGTGCCGCCGGGGGGCGGGGTTCTTTTCCTGTGCAACCACCGCTCCGCGCTCGACGTGCTCATCATCCCCTGGTGCATTTACACCCGCTTCCCCCAGGAGGTGCTCCGGCAGGCGGGCAAGGAAGAGCTGTTCCGGATGCCGGTGGTGGGCTGGGTCCTCACCCAGTGGCGTAGCTTACCGGTCAAGCGCGGGAGGGGGGACATGGCCGCCATCCGGCGGCTCGAGGAGTACGTCCGGCGGGACAAGGTGATCCTCTTCCCCGAGGGCACGCGCAGCCGGGACGGCTCCCTCGGCGAAGGCAACCGGATGGTGGGCCGGATCATCCGGAATGCGCGGCCGGTAGTGATCCCCATGTCCATCCGCGGGGCGGAGGATGTGGTCCCGGTCGGCAAGACCTTCCCCCGCCCAGGGGCCACGGTGGAGGTGAAGTTCGGCGAGCCCCTGCCGCTCGATGAGGAGTTCGCCATCGGGAACTCGAAGGAGTCGAGCCAGCGGATCGTGGACAAGGCGATGGGCGCGATCCGCGGTCTTCTCGAAGGCGAGGCGGCCCCCGCGGCCGCGGCGCGCGGGGGAGCGTGATGGCCCAGGGCGGGCGGCGCGGTCTGACGGATTTCGCCCGCCTGCTCGGCGAACTCCGGCGGAACGAGCCCTGGGGCCGGAAGCTTTCCCGTCACCGCGTGTTCCAGGTGTGGGCGGCTGCGGTGGGGGGTGCCCTGGCGCGCGTGGCGCGGCCCGTGGCCGTGCGGGGCCGGCGGCTCTCGGTCGAGGTGAGCGGTTCGGCCTGGCTCCAGGAGCTGAAGCTCCGCGAGCGGGAGCTTCTGGAACGCATCAACGCCGCGCTGGGGGAGGAGGCGTTCACCGGCCTGCTGTTCCGGCTCGGGGAATGGCGGCCGGAGGCGGGCGAGCCCCAGGAGGAGCGCCCCGGCCCCGTGCCCTCCCGCATCGCCACGGAGGATGAACCCGCGATCAAGGCCGCGCTCGAAGGCCTCGGCGATCCCGACCTGCGGGAGACCGCCGAGCGCCTTCTCCGCCGGGCCCGCCGGCGCGGCGGCGCGCCGGAGCGGCCCATGAAGGCAGCAGACAGGGGGAAAGAGGAATGAAGAAGCGTGCGCTCCGGCTGGCGGGGGTTGGTCTGCTCGCGGGGCTGGGGGCGGGATGC
>JBBTDR010000654.1:0-4906 GCA_038042665.1 Nitrospinota bacterium | reverse complement strand
GGGCGATGATGGCGAAGTTTCGCAGGTCCTGCCGGAGCGTCTGGCCCATTCCCCCATCCTGAAACGGCGGCGTCTCGGCCCCCCCCCATCCCGCAGGGGCGGGCCCCGGATAATGGCCGAACGGGGCCGGCGCCGCAAGGGAGGAGGCCGGAACCCGGGGGCGGGGCCTATTCCCACCCCCCGCCGATCTTGCTAGGCTAGGGGGCTCCTGGCGAAAGGCCTTGTCTTTTTCCGGCAGGCGGGTGCGGAGGTCGGGTTTTGAAATTCTCCTTCTTCATGATGCCTCTGCACCACCCCTCGGAGAACCCCTCACTGGCCTTCGAGCGGGACATCGCCCTCATCCGGCTGGCGGACGAGCTGGACTTCGACGAATTCTTCATCGGGGAGCACCACTCCGGCGGGTGGGAGACCATGCCCTGCCCCGAGATGGCCCTCGCCAGGGCCTCGGCCCACGCCCACCGCATCCGGCTGGGCACCTCGGTCGTCGGCCTCCCCTACCACCATCCCTTCCACGTGGCCGAGCGCATCGCCTTCCTCGACCACCTCACCCGGGGGCGGGCCATCCTGGGGGTGGGGCCGAGCAGCCTCGTGACCGACATCAAGCTCTTCGGCCTCCCGCCCGGGGAGCACCGGGCGATCACGGACGAGTCGCTGGACATCATCGTGAGGCTCCTCGAGTCGCCCGAGCCCTTCGACTACGAGGGCAAGTACTGGAAGCTGCGGGACGTGCGCTTGCAGCTGCGCTCCTACCAGCAGCCCCGCCTCCCCCTGGCCATCGCGACGGCGGGGAGCCCCCACGCGATGGAGCTCGCGGGCAGGTATGGGATGATCCTCTTCTCCTCGGCGGGCAAGCCCGTGGGCGGCAAGCACGCCCTGGCGGAGCACTGGCCCCTCGTCGAGGCCAGCGCGGCCCGGCACGGGGTAGCCGTCTCGCGGGAGGACTGGCGGGTCGTGACCTTCGTCTACCTGGCCGAGACGCGGGAGCGGGCCTGGGCCGACGCCGAAGCCGCCATCCGGCGGGACATGGGCTATTTCATCACCATCGGCAACAAGCCCGTTTACGAGGCTTACCCGGGCCAGCCCCTCGGCGAGATCACCCCGCGGTCGGCGGCGGAGGTGCGCCGGTGGATCATCGGCACCCCGGACGACGCCGTCGCCGCCGTCGAGCGCTTCCAGGAGGAGACGGGGGGCTTCGGGGGGCTCATGCTCACCACCCACGAGTGGGTCGAGCCAGCCAAGGCGGGGCGCTCGCTTGAGCTCTTCGCCCGCTACGTGATGCCCCGTTTCCGCGGCCACACCCGCGACCTGCAGGACGAATGGAAGCGCACCGAGGCCGCCTCGGCGGCGGGCCGGCTGCCGCTTCCGGGCCAACCCGCTCCCATAGGGGCCGGCCACAGCGGGAGCAACCTGTCGTTTTCTTGACCGGCTGGGCCCGGATGGAGGAGCGGCCGTGAACCCGCTCGCCCCGAACGTCTTCTACCTCAACCGCTACCCGACCTGCGGCTGCGTGGTGACGCGGGAGGGGGTGGTGGCGGTGGACGGCCCGATGCTCCCCACCGACGCGGCCGAGTGGCGGGCCTTCCTGGAGTCCAAGGGCCCCATCCGCTACATCGTTCACACCGAGCACCACCAGGACCACATCGCCATCAACGGCCTCATGCCCGGGACGGTGGTGGCCAGCCGCCTCACGGACGCGGATTTCTTCAAGTCCATCCCCTCGAGCGAGGTGGCCGTGGAGCGGATGCGGAAGTACGACCCCAAGGCGGGGCCGCTGCTGGACGGCTACCGGCTGCGGACCCCCGGGCTCGTCTACGACGGGAGCTTCACCCTCCGCCTGGGCGGGGAGACCTTCCACCTGCGCCACTCCCCCGGCCATACCCGGGGGCAGACCATCGTCCACGCGGTGGAGTCCCGGGTGGCCTTCACGGGAGACAACATCACCCCGGGGAACTACCCGTTCTTCCACTCGGCTTCGGTGTGGGCGTGGTTCGACTCGCTGCTCTACCTGGAATCGCTGGACGTGGACTGGTACGTGCCGGGCCACGGGGACCCCTGCCGGAAGGACGGGATCCCCCGGCAGCGCGCGGAGATGGAGGAGATCATCGGCGAGGTCCGCCGCCTGAAGCGGATGGGCAAGAGCCGGGAGGAGGTCCAGGAGGAGGCCCGCTACATCCACCGCCCGGGGATGGAATATCCCCGCGTCCTGGGACCGCGGGCCGGGGAGCTGGAGGCGCTGGGCCTTGGGGTCGTGTACGATGCGCTGGATGGGCGCCCCTGAAGCCGGGGACAATTCGGAAAAGCCGGGGCGTCGCCCTTCGAGCGCCCATGAACGAGGAAGGATAGGTGCCCTCAAGGAGGATGACATGAAACTCGCCCGTTGTCTGATGACCGTATGCCTCATGGTTTTCCTGGCCGGGCCGGTGGGCCTCCGGGCCGCCGGTGCCGCCGAGGGCGTCAACCTGGGGAACCTCACCTGCGCCACCAAGCCGGGCACGGCGGTGCAGCTTCTCCTGGTTTCCTCGGTGGCGGTCGAGTGCACCTTCAAGACCGCCGCTGGCGAGGAGACATACAAGGGCGAGATCGGTTTCCTGGGCGTGGACCTGAGCCGGAAGGATTCCCAGACCCTGCTCTTCACGGTGGTCGGGCTGACGTCGAACGTGAAGATGGGCTCCCACTCGCTCCAGGGGGACTACCTGGGGGCCTCGGTGGCGGCCGGCATTCTCGGCCAGGGGGTCGGCTCCACCGCTCTCGTCGGCGGGGTGCAGAGGAGCTTCAACCTCGTCCCCTCGGTGGACACCTTCAAGGGAGCGGGGATCAGCGCCGGCGGGACCCGGATGAGCCTGGAGCCTCTTAAGAAGTAGCTTCAGCGCCGGAGGCTTTTTCGGACGATCGCCTCCCCGTCCGGGCTCCCTCCGGGGCGGGGGGCGGCCGGCCCGTTTTGTCCTCTCCCGCAACATTTCCTTGTGACCGGGGGTGAAGGGCGGTATGATCTCCCGAAAGGGAGGATTCCGCCTCCTTTTTACTGGGAGGGATCGACGCCATGGACGCTGTCTACCTCCAGCATCCTCCCGCCCTCCGCAGCCCGATCTTCGTCATGGCCTTCGCGGGCTGGAACGACGCCGCCGAATCCGCCACCCTCGCGGCCCGCTACCTCGTGGACCGCCTGGGAGGGGAGCGCTTCGCCGCGATCCCCCCGGACGATTTCTTCCAGTTTTCCGACCAGCGCCCCACCGTGCGCCTGGACGAGGCGGGCCAGCGCCAGATCACTTGGCCGGCGAACGAGTTCTACTTCTGCCGGCCGGCGCATCTCCCGCGCGACCTGGTGGTGGGCGTCGGCATCGAGCCCCATCTCCAGTGGGGGCGCTTCGGCCGAAGCATCCTCGAGATCGCCCGGCGCTGCCGCGTGGAGATGGCCGTGACGTTGGGGGCGTTCCTGGCCGGTGAGTCCCACACCGGCCCCGTCCCGACCATCAGCCTCGCCACGGACCCGGGGCTGGTCGCCCACATGGACATCGAGCGCTCCCGCTACGAAGGCCCCACGGGCATCGTCGGCGTCCTCCACAGCCTGATGCAGGACGAGCGCGTGCCCGCGGTCAGCCTCTGGGCCAGCGTCCCCCACTACATCGCGGCGCTGCCCAACCCGAAGGCCTCCCTCGCCTTGCTCGGCCGCCTGCGGGAGCTGTGCCGGCTCCCGCTGGACCTGGGCGATCTGGAACACTCGGCGGCGAACTTCGACCGGCAGGTGGAGGACGCCATCAGCCAGGACCCGAAGATCGCCCGCTACGTCTCCCAGTTTCAGGAGTCCGGCGAGCTCGAGCCGGAGGAGGAGGCGGAGGGGGAGGACGCCCTCCCCGGCGAGCCGGCCGAGGAGCTCCCCCGGGGCGAGCAGCTCGCCGACGAGATCGAGCGCTTCCTGCGCCGGCGCAAGAGCGGGCCGGAGGAGAAATAGCCCCTCTCCCGCGCATGCCCTTCCTCTCCTCCCCGCCCATCCGTTGCGGGCGGGGCATCCCTACGGTCTGTCCCCGGCAAGGCGGAGCCCTCACGGCCGGGCGGCCCCCGGGCCGCGCGGCGGAAGCTGGCGGGCTCCCCGGCCCGGGACCGGGAAGAGAGCCTCTTGGAGGGGGAGCTCGGCGTGGCCGGTGAGGGAGGGGTGCGCGGGTTCATCCTGGCGGCGGGGAAAGGGGTGCGGCTCGGCCCTTTGGGCCAGCGGGTGCCCAAGCCCCTCTGGCCCCTGGGCGGCCTCCCGCTCATCGGGTTCGCTCTCCGCAAGCTCCGGCGGGCGGGCGTGCGGGAGGTGGGGATCAACCTCCACCACGGCGCGGAGGCCATCCGCGCGGCGGTGGGCGGGCGCCCCCTCGGCCTCCACGCGAGCTACTTCTTCGAGCCCGAGATCCTGGGGACGGCAGGCGGCCTCAAGAACGCCGAGGGCTTCCTGCGCGAGACGGGGGAGCCCTTCTTCGTCCTGAACGCGGACGCCCCCTGCGGTGCCGATCTGGAGGAGGCGCTCGCCCATCACCGGCGCGGGGGCTTCCTGGCCACCCTGGTGCTGCGCCAGTCCCCCGAGGCGGGCCGCTACGGGGTGCTCGCCGCGGACGAGGCGGGCCGCCTGCGCCGCTTCCTCCGGGCGCAGGCTCCCGGGGCTTCCCGGGGCCGCGAGACCGAGGCGATGTTCACCGGGCTGAGCGTCCTCTCCCCGGCCATCCTGGACCACATCCCCGCCGGGCGGCCCTGCGGGATCTCGGAGGAGGTCTATCCCCCCTTGCTCACCTCCGGGGCTCCCCTCGGGGCGGTGCTCTCGGACGCCTACTGGGCGGACCTGGGCACCCCGGGGAGGTACCTGGCGGCCCAGGAGGACCTGCTCGCGGGCCGCTTCGTGCCGGAGTTACCCTGGCCCGAGGGAGACATG
>JBBTDR010000653.1:0-2676 GCA_038042665.1 Nitrospinota bacterium | reverse complement strand
GCGACACGAAGATCTACCGCGGCGAGATCTTCGAGCGCATCCAGGAGGAGAACCGCCGCGCCTCCCAGGTGACCGCCGATGCGCTTAGAGCCGCCTCCGATCTGTGGAGCCGTGCGCGCTCCGAGGGGGGGGGCGATGCAGGTTGAAACGACCCGCTTCGGCCCCCTGGAGTCCGGCCCGGAGAGCCTCTACGAGCTCCCCGAGGGCTTGGTCGGCTTCCCCCTGCTGAAGCGCTTCATCCTCATCGAGGGCGAGGCCGGGGGGCCCTTCAAGTGGCTCCAGTCGGTGGACGAGCCCGGGCTGGCCTTCATCGTGATCGACCCGGACTGGCTCGTGCCCAACTACCAGCGCGCTCTCCCCGCCCCGGTCTTCGAGACGCTCGGGATCGGGCGGCCGGGCGAGGGGGTCGCCCTGGCCATCGTCACCATCCCGGAAGACCCCCAGGCGATGACGGCCAACCTCAAGGGCCCCCTCCTGTTCCATCCCAAGACCCGCAGCGGGATTCAGCTCGTGCTGGAGGAGGAG
Source organism: Nitrospinota bacterium (assembly GCA_038042665.1). Lineage (GTDB taxonomy): Bacteria > UBA8248 > UBA8248 > UBA8248 > UBA8248 > 2-12-FULL-69-37. Next base: position 2,151 of record JBBTDR010000653.1, on the reverse strand, counting down.
CGCTACCCCCTCCGCCACCCGATCCTCTCCTCCCTCGCGAGCCGCTAAAAAAACCTGATTCGCGGCGGGTCCGCCTTGTGGGGGCGGCCCCCCGTGGCCGCATGGGCGGCGCGAAAAAATGTAGGGGCGCACGGCCGTGCGCCCCTACGGTTGCATGCTACCGCCTATCACGTCCGTAGGGGCGGGTTTGAAACCCGCCCCTGCGAAATTCGCCCCAGAATCCCCCGCCTCCGCGAAATTCGCCCCCTAATTCTCCCCCGGGCCGATCTGCGCCTCGCAGGCCGCGAGCTGGGCCCTGGCCTCCTCCTCCCCGGGGCTGAGCTTGAGCAGGCGGCGCCAGCGCGCGGCCGCCTCGGCCGGGCGCCCCTGGGCCTGGAGGAGGGAGGCGAGGTTGCGGTGGGCGTCGGCGTACTCGGGATTGTGCTCGACCGCTTTCCGGTAGTGCCGCTCCGCCTCCTCTTCCTTCTTTCGCACGGCCAGGATGCCGGCCAGGTTGTGGTGCCCCTCGGCGAAGGCGGGGTCCACGGAGACCGCCTGCCGAAGAAGTTCTTCTGCCTCGTCCCATTTGCCTTGGATTTTCAGGAAGTAGGCTAGGTTGTTCAACGCTTTCACGTTCGTCGGGTTGAGCTCCAGCGCCTTGCGCATGGCCGCCGTGGCTTCGTCCGTCTTCCCCAAGGCGTGGAGGGCGAGGCCCAGGTTGATGTGGTAGGCCGGGGCCGAGGGGTTCTGGGCGATGGCCTGGGCGATGAGCTCGACGGCGGCCTCGGGGTGGCCCGTCTGGTGGGCCAGGACGCCCAGGTAGTGCGTCGCGTCGGCGTGGTCCGGCTGGTGGCGGAGGATCAGGCGGTAGAGGCCCTCGGCCTGGGCCAGCTGCCCCGCCCGGTGGTGGAGGAGGGCCGACTGGTAGGCGTCCGGAATGTTGCCCGGGTCGAAGGAGACCTCCAGGTCTTCCTGCTGAGGCGCCGCCTCCCCTTTGCAGAGCACATAGAGATGGCCCGCGATGGGCTTGCCCCGTTCGCTGCGGATGACGGCTTCCTCGCGGAGGAGAACGGAGAAGCCGTGCTTCGCCGCCAGCCCCTCGATGTAAGCGGAGGAATGGGCGTACCGGCCCGAGGAGCGGAGGAGGTAACCTTCCCCGGCAAAGACTTCCGTCGAGAAGGCGAAGAGGCCGCCCTCGCGCAAGGCGGCGCCGCACGCCGCGAACACTTGTTCCAGGTCGCCGACGTAGATGAGGACGTCGGATGAGACGGCGAGGTCCAAAGTCCCCCTTTCGGCCCACAGGGCGTCCGTCAGGTCTCCGACCTGGAGGTGATCGTAGATATTCTTTTCCTTCGCTTTCTCGACCATACGGGGGGAGAGGTCCACGCCTTTGAGGTGACCCGCCAGATCACGGAGCATCGCGCCGCACAGGCCCGTCCCGCAGCCCAGGTCGAGCACCCGCCAGGCGGCCTTCTCCACCTTCGCGGCCCGGCCCACGCAGCCGCGCAGCAGTTGGGGGGTCCGGTAGCGGAGCCCCTCGACGAGGTGCTTCTCGAAGCGATCCGCATAGGTGTCGAAGAGGCCGGCCACGTAGTCCCTCGGCGACGTTTCGGGGGTTTCGCCTTTCGAGGCGGCCAGGAAGTGCCGGGCCTCCGGATTTTGGGGGTTGAGGCGGAGGACGGTCTCAAAGGCACGGACCGCCTCCTCGTGACGGTTCTGGCGCAGGAGGATGGAGGCAAGGCCGCTGTGAGCTTTCTCGTCGTTGGGCCGAAGCTCAATGGCCTTCCGGAGGAACGCCTCGGCAAGATCGTGGTGGCCAGCGATAGTGTACATGTAGCCGAGGTTAGCGTAGGCGGGGGCGTAGTCGGGAGCCAACTCGATGGTCTGATCGAAGGCCTTCGCGGCGGCGTTCTTTTGGCCCAGAAAGTACAGAACAATTCCCAGGTTGAAGCGGTAGAGGTGAGACGACGGGCACAGCTGGACAGATTTTTCGAACAGCTCCCGCGCCTGTTCGTATTTTCCCCTTTGGGTGGCGATGATCCCGAGGTAATGCACGGCCAGGTGATGGCCCGCTTGCGCCCTGAGGACCAGCCGGTAGAGGTGTTCGGCTCGCGGGAGATCTTTCTTCAGGTGGGCTCGAACGGCATTTTGGAACAAATCCTGTTTCTTCGG
>JBBTDR010000652.1:0-3010 GCA_038042665.1 Nitrospinota bacterium | reverse complement strand
AAGAAGAAACGCCTCCGCCGCCTTGCCCGTCGGCGGGGGTGCTCTTATTCGCTCCTCCGCCTACGCCTCGTCGAGCACCTCGACCGCCTTGAAGGCCCTGCCCTCGAGGAACTCCAGGCTCGCGCCCCCGCCCGTGCTGACGTGGGAGACCTGATCGCTCAGCCCCGCCTGCTCGATGGCGGCCGCGCTGTCCCCGCCCCCGATGACGGTGGTGGCGCCCCTGGCCGTCGCGGCGGCGAGGGCCTTGGCGACCGCGAAGGTGCCCGCGTCGAAGGGCTTGGTCTCGAACACCCCCATCGGGCCGTTCCAGACGACCGTGCGCGCACCGGCGATGACGCGGGAGAACGCCTGGACCGACTTGGGCCCGATGTCCAGGCCCATCAGCTCGCCGGGGATGTCCCCCTCGGTCACCCGGGAGGGCGCGTTGGGCTTGATCTCCGCCGCCGCGACGATGTCCACCGGGAGCTGGAGCTTCGCGCCGCCGAGGGTCCGCAGGCGGGCGGCCTCGGCCGTCTTGTCCTCCTCGACCAGGCTCCTCCCCGTCTTCTGGCCCGCGGCCCGGGCGAAGGTGAACACCATCGCCCCCCCGATCAGCACCTGGTCGCACTTGGCGAGGAGGGCCTCGATGACCCCGATCTTGTCCGAGACCTTGGCCCCCCCGAGGATGGCGACGAAGGGGCGCTTGGGGTGGTTGAGGGCGTCGCCCAGGTACTTGAGCTCCTTCTCCAGGAGGAAGCCCGCCACCCGGGGCCTGCCCGCCATCAGCTGGGGGACGGTGAGCATGCTCGCGTTGTCGCGGTGGCAGGTGCCGAAGGCGTCGTTCACATAAACCTCGGCCAGGGCGGCCAGCCGCCGGGCGAAGGAGGCTTTCTTCTCCTTGAGGGCGGGGTCCTTGGCCGCGTCCTTGTCCTTGATCTCCTCGGCGGAGTGGAAGCGGAGGTTCTCGAGGAGGCAGCACTGCCCGTCCTTGAGGCCGGCGGCGGCCCTTTCGGCCTCGGGGCCCACGCAATCCAGGGCGAAGGCCACCGGCTGGCCGAGCAGCTCCTCCAATCGCCTGGCCACGGGGGCGAGGGTCCACTGCTGGTTGGCCTCCCGGCCGTCCCCCTTGGGGCGCCCGAGGTGGCTCGCCAGGATGAGCCTCCCGCCCCCCCCGAGGACGCGCTGGATGCTCGGCAGGGCCATCCGGATGCGGCGGTCGTCCGTGATGGCGCCGCCCTTGTCCTGGGGCACGTTGAAGTCCACCCGCATGAGGATCCGCTTGGAGCGCACGTCGATGTCCGCGATCGTCTTCTTGGCCATGTCGCTCTCTCTGGAGGATGAGGCGCCGGAGGAAGGGCCAGCCGCGTTGGCTTCCTGATATCCAATATAGGACAATCGGGCGTCTGCGCACATCTCCTGGGCATGCAAAGCGGCCGGGCCGGAGGGGGCCTCCCGCGCCGGGTTTTCCCTAGAAAAAGAGGGGGCGGAACGTGATCTCTGTTGACTTGAGCGGGAAGTGCGCCCTGGTGACGGGCGGGAGCCAGGGCATCGGCCGGGGCTGCGGGGAGTGGCTCGCCCGGGCGGGGGCGGCGGTGGCCCTCGTCGCCCGGAACGCCGGGAACCTGGAGGAGGCGGCCCAGGGCATCCGGCGGGCGGGCGGGCGCGCCGAGGCCCTGGCCGCCGACCTGACCGGGCCCGGCAAGACCGAGTGGGCGGTGGAGGAGACGGTGAAGCGCCTGGGCGCGCTCGACATCCTGGTGAACGTGGCCGGCACCGCCCGCCGCTCGGACCCCGCCGAGACCACCGACGACGACATCGACCTCTCCATCAACCTCAAGGTCCGCGCGGCGGTGCGGCTGGTGAAGGCGGCGGTGCCCCACATGCGGGCGCGGGGCGGGGGGAGCATCATCTTCACCCTGGGGCTCGCCCACGTGCACACCTCCGTCTGGCACGGCTCGGGCTGCATGTCGAACGGGATGCTCCTCCCCTACAAGCACCAGCTCGCCCGGCGCGTGGCGCCCTGGGGCATCCGGGTGAACGTGGTGAACCCGGGCGTCACGGAGACCCCCCGGATGTCCATCCAGCAGAGCCGGATCGCCGAGCTGACCGGGAGGAGCGTGGACGACGTGGCGCGGGAGCGGCTCGAGGCCATCCCCATGGGCCGCTTCGGCCAGGTGGACGACGTGGCCAAGCTGGTCCTCTTCCTGTGCTCGGACCTGGCGGGCCACATCACGGGCGAATCCATCACGGTGGACGGGGGGGAGACCAACGCCGTGCGGTGAGATCGGGGCTTCCCCGCTTTACCGCGGGCCGCCGGTGGGGTACATAGGATGGTGTTTCGTCCCGCTTCGGTCCCGGACGGCCAGCGGGGGCGCGTGCCGCGCGCCCCCGGGGGAGGGATGATGCAAACGCCGAGGACGCAGGCGCCGGCCGCCCTTTCGGCCTGGAACCTGGAGCTCGTGGGCTACCACGGGCTCGAGGACCGGCCCGCCTTCAAGATCGCCATGCAGGAGCGGAACGGCCGCTTCTACCTCTACCTCTCCTGCTTCTGGGTGAGCGGCTGGAGCGTGCTGGACGTCACCGACCCCGAGAACCCCCAGTACCTCCGCTTCGTCCCCGGCCCGGACAACACCTGGACCCTCCAGGTGCAGGTGGCGGAGGGGCTGCTCATCACCTCCCTGGAGAAGATCCCCCCCGGCTGGGGGCCCCGGCCCGGCGACCCCCCCGAGAAGGAGGGGGTCTTCATCTGGGACGTGGGCACGGACCCGGCCTCTCCCCGCCTCCTCTCCCATTGGGAGACCGGGGCCCAGGGCACCCACCGCAACTTCTACAACGGCGGCCGCTACGCCCACCTCTCGGCCTACTGCCCGGGCTACGACGGGAACATCTACCGGGTGCTCGACGTGCGGGACCCCGCCCGGCCCAAGGAGGCCGGCCGCTGGTGGCTGCCCGAGCAGGAGAAGGGGGGCGGCGGGGTGACCCACGGCGGGGGGGAGGGCAGGCGGGTCTTCAACCACGGGCCCGCCCACGC
>JBBTDR010000651.1:0-1428 GCA_038042665.1 Nitrospinota bacterium | reverse complement strand
TTCAGCTACGAGGTCTCGCGCAGCCTCAAGGCCTGCGAGGGGGCGCTCCTACTGGTGGACGCCACCCAGGGCATCCAGGCCCAGACCCTGGCGAACGCCTACCTCGCCATGGGCCACAACCTGGCGATGATCCCGGTCATCAACAAGATCGATCTCCCCTCGGCGGACCCCGAGCGGGTGTTGACCCAGATCGAGGAGATCATCGGGCTCCGCCGCGAGGAGTGCCTCCTGGTGAGCGCCAAGGAGGGCACGGGGGTGGAGGCGCTGCTCGAGGCGATCGTGGAGCGCGTCCCGGCGCCCGGGGGCGACCCGGAGGCTCCGCTCCAGGCCCTGATCATCGACTCCTGGTTCGACGCCTACCAGGGCGCCATCCCCCTCATGCGCGTCTTCGCGGGCACGTTGCGCAAGGGGGACGTGGTGCGGTTCATGTCGAACGGCCGCGAGCACCAGGCCGACTCCCTTCAGGTCTACACCCCCCGCCAGGCGGCGGTGGGGTCGCTGGGGCCGGGGGAGGTGGGCTCGCTCTCGGCGGCCATCCGCCAGGTGAGCGATACCAAGGTGGGGGACACCGTCACCCTCAAGGACCGCCCGGCGGCCGAACCCATCCCGGGCTTCCAGGAGCCCAAGCCGATGGTCTTCAGCGGGCTCTACGCGGCCGACAGCGCCGACTACGAGAACCTCCGCGCCGCGCTGGAGAAGCTCCGCCTGAACGACTCCGCCTTCAGCTACGAGCCCGAGTCCTCCCCCGCGCTGGGCTTCGGCTTCCGCTGCGGCTTCCTCGGGCTCCTGCACATGGACATCATCCGGGAGCGGCTCGAGCGGGAGTACGACCTCACCCTCATCATCACCGCGCCGACGGTGGTCTACCGCATCTACCTGCGGGACGGCTCGATGGCGGAGATCGACAGCCCGGCCAAGCTGCCGGACCTCTCGAAGGTGGACCACATCGAGGAGCCCTTCATCGTGGGCACCATCCTGGCCCCGGCCGAGTACGTGGGAGCCATCTTCAAGCTCACCCAGGAGAAGCGGGGCAGCCAGCGCTCGATGGAGTACCTCGACCCGAAGACCGTCCAGATCATCTACGAGCTCCCGTTCGCGGAGATCCTCTTCGACTTCTACGACCGCCTGAAGTCCGTCACCCGGGGCTACGCGAGCTTCGACTACGAGCACCTGGACTTCCGGCCGGCGGAGGCGGTGAAGCTCGACATCCTGCTGAACGGCCAGCCCATCGACCCCTTCTCCACCATCCTCCACAGGGAGAGGGCCTACCTCCACGGCCGGGCCCTGGTGACGAAGATGCGCCAGCTCATCCCCCGCCAGATGTTCGAGGTGGTCATCCAGGCGGCGGTGGGCAACCGGGTCATCGCCCGGGAGCCTGTCAAGGCCCTGCGCAAGGACGTGACGGCCAAGTGCTACGGGGGCGACATC
>JBBTDR010000650.1:0-1696 GCA_038042665.1 Nitrospinota bacterium | reverse complement strand
CTCGAGGACGGCTTCCGCCCCCTTCCCCCCGGTGACCTCAGCCACGGCCTTGGCGAAGTCTTCACGCCGGCTGTTGACGGCGTGGTCCGCCCCGAGGGCCTTCGCCCGCCCGAGGCGGGCGTCGTCGATGTCCACGGCGATCACCCGCGCACCGAAGCGCTTGCCGATCTGCACGGCGTGGATGCCCACCCCCCCGCACGCCCCGACGATCACCAGATCGTCCCCGGGCCGGACCCCCGCGCGCGTCTTGATGGCCTTGAGGGGGGTGGCCACCGGACTCACGATGACCGTCGCTTCGGTGAAACCCACTCCCTCGGGAATGCGGCATAGGTTGCGCGCCGGGGCCCGGACATACTCGGCGTAGCCCCCGTCGACGTGGACGCCGAAGTAACCCCGGAAGCTCCGGCAGAGCGTCTCCCGGCCCATGTGGCAGAACCGGCAGGCGCCGCAGGTCAGGTAGGCGTGGACGATGGCGCGATCCCCCTCCCGCCAGTCCCCAGCGCCCGCGCCCACCGCCGCCACCTCGCCCGCGATCTCATGGCCCAGGACGAGGGGGAGCTTGCCCCCCGCGCGGCCGGCGCGGATGGTCACGTCGAACTGGTCGGGGGCGCAGGCGTGCACGCGGAGCACCACCTCCCCCGGACCAGGGACGGGATCGGGGAGCGTCTCGAGGGAAAGCCTCCCTCCCCACTCGCGGAGAACCATCGCGCGCATGCGATTTCTCCTTCTGTCTTCGAGCCACTCCTCGCCGAATTCTCTCAGCCTTTCCGATGCGGCCGGCCGGCGCGCCAAGGGTCAGAGGGAAGGAGGAAGCTGGGGTGGGGAGCGGCGCAGCCAGCGGATGAGCTCAAGCCCCCGGGCCTCGAACATCTCCTGGACCTGGTCCGGCGTCCAGCGGTAGAACCCCTGGCCGCTCTTGACGCCGAGCCGGCCATCTTCGATCAGCCGATCAAGGAGCGGGGATGGCTCAGGCCGGTGATCCAAGTGCGGCTGGATGTTCCGGTGGACGTCGCGCAGGACGTCAATGCCCGAGAAATCCGTCATGGCCATGACGCCGATCACGGGTATCAGGCGAGCGACCGCGCGGAGGACCGTGTCCACCGCCTCGGGGGTGGCATAGCCCTGCTCGACGATGTAGTAAGCCTCGCGGCGGAGGGCGGTGGTCAGCCGGGTGCCGATGTGGCCCGGCACCTCCTTGCAGAGAACGGGTTCCTTGCCCGCGCGGCGCAGAAGGCCGCAGGTGGCCTCGATCACATCGGGCGAGGTCGACTCGCCTGGCACGACTTCGACAACCGGAACGAGGTATGGCGGGGTGTAGTTGTGGGTGGTGATGCAGCGCTCGGGCCGGCGGCTCCCGCGGGCGATGTCGCTGATGCGGAGACCCGAGGTCTCGCTGGCGAAGATGGCGCTTTCGGGGGCGAGAGCATCCAGGCGCCGGAAAAGCTCCTGCTTGACCGGAAGCTGCTCGGCCACGGCCTCGACGATGAAGTCCGCGTCCCGCACGGCATCCGGCAGATCGCTCGTGGGCCGGATCCGGGCCGTTCACGCGCGCCTGAGGCAAGACTCGCTGCACTTGTCCCCAAAATGAACGACAAAGTTCGTGCATGCGCGCCGTGTAGGCTCCGCGCTCCTTGACCGCCAGCTCGACCGCCAACGCAGAGGCGGAAATCGCCGGCACGTTCACGCTCCCTGGGCG
>JBBTDR010000649.1:0-3620 GCA_038042665.1 Nitrospinota bacterium | reverse complement strand
CATCGTCCGCCTGGAGCCGGAGACGCCGGCCCCCAGGCCGGGCGAGGGCGTCCCCCCTCCCGCCGACCCCCAGTTCTACAAGGCCCTCACCACCCCCGCCAGGCCCGCCCAGGAGGCGGTGCTCGACCCCATCCGCCTGCCCGACGCCAAGGGGCGGGACGTGGGGCGGGTGCCCCTCCTCGAGCCGAAGAAGGAGACTCCAGCCCAGGCCGCGCCCCAACCCTCCCCCGCCATCCCGCCGGGCCCGCCGCGCGAGGAGAGCCAGGAGGCCATCCCCTACCCCCGGGGGGAGGGCCCCCCGCGCTACACCATCCAGGTGCTCTCGGTGCAGGAGGCGGACCGGGCCGAGCACGTCCTGCGCGAACTTCTCAGCCAGGGCATCCCCGCCTTCATCGAGCAGGCCCACCTCGGGGACAAGGGGGTCTGGCACCGGGTGCGGGTGGGACGCTTCTGGGACCGCGGGGCCGCCGAGCGGACCCTCCAGGAGCTCCGGCGCAAGGCGGGCAGGGGAGGCTCGATCATCTCCCCCTGAGGGCGCCCAAGGGCCCCTCCCGTGCGGAATGACGGTGGCGCCCCAATTCGGGATGGGCTCGCCTTGTCATGCAGAGCCCTTCGCGTTGCTCAGGACAGGCTCCGCCAAGCATCTGCCTGAAAAGCGGATCCTTCGGCCTTTGGCGTTCAGACTGACAGCGAAACGCAGCGAATCGGGACACTGCCGGGCTCACCGCTCCCTTGACACTCCCCCGGGGCGGTCCCTAAGATGCACCGCCTCCCGGTTTTCGGGAGTGGAGGATTTTCAATGGTTTCTCGACGCTTCCCCGGCTGGCTGGTCAAGCGCCTGCCCAATCCCAGCCTGGCGCACGAGGTGAAGGTCCTCATGCGGGAGAAGCGCCTCCACACCGTGTGCGAGGAGGCCCACTGCCCCAACCTCTTCGAGTGCTTCGCGCGCAGCACGGCCACCTTCATGATCGGCGGCGACCTCTGCACCCGCACCTGCGGCTACTGCGCGGTGAAGAAGGGAGCGCCGCTGCCCCTCGACCCCGGGGAGCCGCGCCGCGTGGCCGAGGCCGCCGCGCGGATGCGCCTGCGCCACGTGGTGGTCACCATGGTCAACCGCGACGACCTCGCCGACGGCGCGGCGGGCCACGTGGTGGAGACCATCGAGGCCATCCGCGGGCTCCTCCCCGGCGCCGCCGTCGAGGTCCTCGTCTCGGACTTCATGGGCGGCTTCGCCGCCGTGGAGCGGGTGGTGCGCGCCCGGCCCGACGTCTTCAACCACAACATGGAGACCGTGCGGCGCCTCTTCAAGCGCATCCGCCCCGGCGGCAGCTACGAGCGCTCCCTCCGCGTGCTCGGCATGGCGCGCGAGATCGGCCCGGGGATGACCACCAAGAGCGGGATCATGGTCGGGATGGGGGAGGCCGAGGAGGACGTGCTCTCCCTCATGGACGACCTCCGCCGCCCCGGGGTGGACTGCCAGGTCATGACCATCGGCCAGTACCTCGCCCCCCAGGCCAAGGCCGTGCCCATGCGGGAGTACATCCACCCGGACGTCTACGATCGCTACCGGGCCGCCGGCCAGGCGCGCGGTTTCGCGCACGTGTTCGCGGGGCCCTTCGTGCGCAGCTCCTACAACGCCGAGGAGGCGCTCCGCGCCGCCCAGGGCGGGCCGCGGGACCAACGGCGCGGGGACCCCGAGGCCCGGAGCTTCCTGACCCCGGACGGCTCCGGCCGCAACGTGCCGGCGCCCCAGCCCCGGCGCATCCCTCTCACCATCGCCCGCCGCGGATAGGCCGATGCACGAGTTCCAGCGCATCACCCGGCTCCCTCCCTACGTGTTCGCCGTCGTGGACGAGCTCAAGCTCGCCGCCCGCCGGCGGGGGGAGGACATCATCGACTTCGGCATGGGGAACCCCGACCTCGCCACCCCGCCCCACATCGTCGAGAAGCTCGTCGAGGCCGCGTCCAACCCGCGCAACCACCGCTACAGCGCCTCGCGGGGCATCACCCGGCTGCGGACGGGCATCGCGTCGTGGTACGCCCGCCGCTACGGCGTGGAGATCGACCCCGAGCGGGAGGCCATCGTCACCATCGGGGTGAAGGAGGGCATCTCCCACCTGGCCCTCGCCATCACCAACCCGGGCGACCTCGTGATGGTGCCGAGCCCCACCTACCCGATCCACACCTACGCCATGGTGCTGGCGAACGGGAGCGTCATCCACGTGCCCCTCTCCCAGGGGGACGACTTCTTCGACAACATGGTGAACGTGATCCGGCCCATCTGGCCGCGGCCGAAGATCCTGGTCCTCAGCTTCCCCCACAACCCGACGACGGTGTGCGTGGACCTCGGTTTCTTCCAAAAAGTGGTCGCCTTCGCGAAGGAGCACGACCTCATCGTCATCCACGACTTCGCTTACGCCGACCTGGGCTTCGACGGCTACGCGCCGCCGAGCTTCCTCCAGGCGCCGGGGGCGAAGGACGTCGGGGTGGAGTTCTTCTCCCTCTCGAAGAGCTACTCCATGGCGGGCTGGCGCATCGGCTTCTGCGTGGGCAACCCCCAGCTCGTGGACGCCCTGCGCAAGATCAAGAGCTACCTGGACTACGGCGCCTTCCAGCCCATCCAGATCGCCTCGATCATCGCCCTGAACGGGCCCCAGGAGTGCGTGGAGGATATCCGCCAGATCTACGAGCGGCGGCGCGACGTGCTCTGCGACGGGCTCGCCCGGATCGGGTGGCCCACCGAGAAGCCCAAGGGGACGATGTTCGTCTGGGCCGAGATCCCAGAGCCCTACAAGCGGATGGGCTCGATCGAGTTCGCCAAGCACCTCATCCGGGAGACCCAGGTCGCCGTCTCCCCCGGGATCGGCTTCGGGGGCCTCGGGGACGGCCACGTCCGCTTCGCCCTGGTGGAGAACGAGCACCGCACCCGCCAGGCCCTCCGGAGCCTGCGCGCCGTCTTCCAGGAGAAGACCCAGAACCGGGCCGCCAGTTGAGCGCGCGAAAGGCCATTCCATCTCCCATGGAAACCATCCGGGTCGGCATCCTGGGCCTCGGCACGGTCGGGACGGGGGTCGTGAACCTGCTCCACGAGCAGTGCGGCCTCATCCGCCGCCGCGTCGGGGCCGAGATCGTGGTCCACCGCATCGCGGACCGCAGCGTCCACGCCAAGCGGAAGACCGCCCTGGGCGTCCCCCCGGAGCGCCTGGGCACGGACGCCGAGGCCCTCATCGCCGACCCCGAGGTGGACATCGTGGCCGAGCTCATCGGGGGCCTCGACGACGCCCGCCGGCACATCCTCTTCGCCATCGGGAAGCGCAAGCCCGTCGTCACGGCCAACAAGGCCGTCCTCGCCGTCCACGGCGAGGAGGTCTTCGCCGCCGCCGAGCGGGCGGGCTGCCCCCTGTGCTTCGAGGCCTCGGTGGCGGGCGGCATCCCCATCGTCCGCAACCTGCGCGAGGGCTTCGCCGCCGACCGGATCGAGAGCCTGGCCGGCATCCTCAACGGCACCTGCAACTACATCCTGAGCGAGATGACCGAGAAGGGCGCGGACTTCGCCGAAACCCTCCGCGCGGCCCAGCAACTGGGCTACGCCGAGGCCGACCCCTCCTTCGACGTGGACG
>JBBTDR010000648.1:0-3532 GCA_038042665.1 Nitrospinota bacterium | reverse complement strand
CCCGTGGAGGCCCGGGCGCGCTTCCTGCGGGAGACCCACGGCCTCCAGGTGGTCTCCTCGGCGGCCGAGGCGGCCGGGCAGGCCGAGAAGGTCGTCTTCGCGGTGAAGCCCCAGGTGCTGGGCTCGGTCCTCTCCTCGCTCAAGGGGGTGATCGGGCCGAAGCATCTCCTCATCTCGGTCGTGGCCGGGGCCGCCACCCGCCGCTTTACGGAAGCCTTCGGGGAGGCCACCCGGGTCATCCGCGTCATGCCCAACACCCCCGCCCTGCTGGGGCAGGGGGCGGCGGGCCTGTGCGGGGGAGGGGCCGCCGCCCCCGGAGACCTCGCCGAGGCCAGGCGGATGCTGGAGTCGGTGGGGAAGGTGGTGGAGGTGCCCGAGTCCCTCATGGACGCGGTGACGGGGCTCTCGGGCAGCGGCCCAGCCTATGTGTTCGTGTTCATCGAGGCCCTGGCGGACGGCGGGGTGCGGGCGGGCCTGCCCCGCGATCAGGCCACCCTCCTGGCGGCGCAAACGGTGCTCGGCGCCGCCCAGATGGTCCTCTAGTCGGGGGAGCATCCCGGTAGGCTGAAGGACTTGGTGGCCTCCCCTGGCGGGACGACCATCGCCGGGCTCCACGCCTTGGAGGAGAAGGGGTTCCGGGGGGCGGTGATCGACGCCGTGCTGGCCGCCGCCCGGCGGAGCGCCGAGTTGGGCAAGGGCTAGCGCAGGGAGGAAGCGACGGTGTTCCTGATCGGCAATCTCCTGAACGCCATTGCTGGAGTGCTGGATATCGTCCTTCATGTCTACATCTGGGTCATCATCGTCCGGGTGCTGATCTCCTGGGTGAACCCCGACCCCGGCAACCCGATCGTGCAGATTCTCTACCGGGTGACCGACCCGGTGCTGGAGCCGGTGCGCCGCCGCCTGCCGGACATGGGGGGACTCGACATCAGCCCCGTGGTGGTGCTGCTGGCGATCTTCGTGGTGCAGAAATTTTTGGTGGCGAGCCTGTTCGATATGGCTCGTATCCTTCGTTGAACGGGTGAGGGAGCGATGAAGCTGTCAGGGGAGGACATCCGCAGGCAAGAGTTCTCCGTCCGGCTGCGGGGGTATGACCGTCTGGACGTGGACGCCTTCGTGCACGCGGCGGCCGACGCCGTGGACGAGATGCGCCGCCGCAACGAGGAGCTGGAGGAGCGGTGCGCCGAGCTCGCGGCCCAGGTCCAGGCCTTCAAGGAGCGCGAGGAGACCCTCCAGCGAGCCCTGGTCGCGGTGCACGGGCTGAGGGAGGAGGCGAACAGCCGGGCCCTGGCCCTTCGCCAGCAGGCGGAGCGCGACGCCGAGCGGAGCGCCGAGGAGGCCGAGGAGGCCGCCCGCAGGCTGCGCGAGGAGGCGGAGGGCGAGGCCGCCCGCCTGCGGGAGGAGGCCGCCATGCTCCTCCACCGCCAGGAGAAGATGGTCCAGTCCTTGCTGGACACCCTCCGGGCCCTGCTCCGGCTCGCCGAGGAGGAGGAGGCCCGGCTCGGCCACGACCGGGCGCGGCTCCAGGGGAGGGAGGCCGGGAAGGTCATCGCCCTGAGCACCAAGGCGGAGGGAGATCGTTCGTGATCCCGGTCCGCCGCGAGGCGGAGGGGGCGAGCTTCGAGGTCGAGGTCCAGCCGCGCGCGTCGCGGACGGCGGTCGAGGGGGCGCGCGGCGGCGCCCTGCGGGTGCGTCTCACGGCCCCGCCGGTGGAGGGGGCCGCCAACCGGCAGTGCATCGAGCTCCTGTCCAAGGTCCTGGGTGTTCCCAAAAGCGCGGTGTCGATCCTCTCGGGAGCCGCGGGAAAGCGCAAGCGCCTCCTCGTCCGGGGGGTGGAGCCTTCCGCAGCCGAGGCGGCGCTGGCGAGGCTGGCCCGCAAAGGCGCCGAGCGATCCCGGCGGGGCGGAGGAGCACAAGGGTGAGAGAGTTCGGGAACTTCCGGACCTTGGAGTACCGCGGCGACGCCCTGCGTCTGATCGATCAGCGGCTCCTCCCCGGCGAGGAGGCGTATGCCGAGTGCCGGACCGAGGAGGAGGTGGCCGAGGCCATCCGCTCCATGGTGGTCCGGGGCGCCCCGGCCATCGGAGTGGCGGCGGCCTACGGGATGGCCATCGCGGCCCGGCGGGCGGCGGGAGGGCCGCCCGGGGAGCAACGGGAGGCCCTGGACCGGGCCGCCTCCCTCCTGGCGGGGACGCGCCCCACGGCGGTGAACCTTTTCTGGGCGCTCGATCGGATGCGGGCGGCGATCCGGGAGAGCCAGGCCAGCGGGCCGGACCTCGCCCGGGAGCTTCTCGCGCTGGCCCAGGAGCTGCACCGGGAGGACGCCGCCGTCTGCCGCCGCATCGGGGACATCGGGGCGGAGCTTCTCCCGAAAGAGGTCTCTCTGCTGACGCACTGCAACGCGGGGGCGTTGGCCACGACGGGCTACGGGACGGCCACGGGGGTGATCCGGAGCGGTTTCCGGGACGGGAAGGTCCGGCGGGTGTTCGTGGATGAAACCCGGCCCTTCCTCCAGGGGGCCCGGCTCACCGCCTGGGAGCTCAGCCGGGACGGCATCCCCGTCGTCCTCATCACCGACAGCATGGCGGCCTACTGCATGCGCCTGGGCAAGGTGGGGGCGGTGGTGGTGGGAGCGGACCGGGTGGCGGCGAACGGGGACGTGGCCAACAAGATCGGGACCTACGGCTTGGCCATCCTCGCCCGGGAGCACGGGGTGCCCTTCTACGTCGCGGCCCCCATGAGCACCCTCGACATGCAGACGGCCCGGGGGGAGGACATCCCCATCGAGGAGCGCTCCGCCCAGGAGGTGAGGACGATGGGGGGGCGGCTCATCGCTCCCGAGGAGGTGGAGGTCTTCAATCCGGCCTTCGACGTGACGCCCGCCCGGCTGGTGGACGCGCTCATCACCGAGCGGGGGGTGGTGAGGCCGGCCCGCGGGGAGCGCGTGGAGAGCCTCTTCTCCGGCCCGGAAGCCCGCTAAATTCCCGGTTGGTTGACTCGGCGGGGGGCTGGGGATATAAACCGGGGCGCTCGGCCAGGCAGGGTGGGCCGGGCATTTTCTTGGGGGCTGTAGCGAAGCTGGTTATCGCGCTGGCCTGTCAAGCCAGAGATCGCGGGTTCGAGTCCCGTCAGCCCCGCCAGCACTCCTTTGGGTTGCGCCCCGGCGCAACCTTTTTTCTTGAGCGGATCATTTTTAATCCATTTAAAATCAAATTGTTACACGGGCCATGTCGAGTCTGAAATTTCCCCGTATCCCACGAGATTCTGGTACAATTACGCCACTCGCGCACCGGACTTGGGGGTAGGGTCCAGCGCCCCCGTGGTGCAACTTGAGAGCTTTGCTCGGCTGGGCGGTTCAGGGTGCCGAAAAGGGTGATGTGCCCGGAAACGGCGGAGGGTTTCACGCTGAGGGGGAGAGATCACATGGGTCGTAGCGGCAGGTGGTTTGCGGGCTTGGCGTTGGCTGGCTGCATGCTCGCCTCGGGCTGGGCGGCCGAGGGGGCGGAGAAGTTCCGCATCGGCATTCACCGCG
>JBBTDR010000647.1:0-1974 GCA_038042665.1 Nitrospinota bacterium | reverse complement strand
GGCGGGGATTGGGCGGCGCATGGGGAGGTTCCTAGGGAACGAGTCGGCGGAGCGGCGCGGGCGGGGCGGGGATTACGGGTGTTCCCTAGATGGGTCGGGCGCCGAGAGGCACCCTTCCACCGCCTCGTAGAGGTTCTGGAGCAGCTCCTCGAAGGTTTCGCCCTGGGTCGCGCAGCCCGGGATGGCCGGGATCTCGGCCCAGCAGCCGCCCTCCTCGGCCTCGTGAACCACCACCTGGAGCTTCATGTCCGGCCTCCTTCGGTCCGGAACTTCCCAACCCTCTCTCATCATAGCCCAAAAAGGGGGAGGTGGAGAAAACCCCTCCTTCGATGCAGGGCGATGCAGGGGCGTTCAATTGAACGACACTTCTTTCGTCCGGGTCCCCCCTACCCCACCCGCACGGTCTTCATGCTGAAGTCCAGCGGCGGGGCGGCGCGGACGAGGCGGGCTCATCAGGGGGGCGATTATTGCATCCCGGGGATGGTTAATTGGTTCTGAAACCAATCCGTTTTCGCTTGGGCTCGGGCGGTACCATCAACTGGCGGATGGCGTCGAAGACCGCCATGAACTGCGCGTCGTACCGCTTCTCCAGCGCATTCAACTTACGGGCGAGGTCGGCGTGGGAGGCCAGCATTTGGCGGAGGCGGACGAACGTCCGCATGATCTCCACGTTGACCTGCACCGCCCGGCGGCTCTTGAGCACGCTGGAAAGCATCGCAACGCCTTGCTCTGTGAACGCATAGGGAGAAGAGCGCCGCCCGCCCCGGCCCTTTGAGGTCACAATTTGTGACCTCAAACCGTCGAATTCTTCCGGAGTCAGTTGGAACATGAAATCCGCCGGGAATCGGCTCCGGTTCCGTTTGATCGCTTGAACGAGAACCTTGGTCTCGACGCCGTAGAGAAAGGCGAGGTCGGCGTCCAGCATCACCTTCTCTCCCCGGATGAGAAGGATCGCCCCTTCGATCCGCTCGATGGGCACGAGAGCGCCCTTCTCCATTCGGCCCCCCTGCCAGCGATTGATAGTTTCATCTGGGCGGGTGAATGGTAACTTAGGGTATCGAGCCGGACAAGGCACGGCATCACATTGAAATCATTTGGATTGTTTGAGGTCACAAATTGTGACCTCAAGTTGGAACCTTTGGAATCACCCCACCCGCACGATCTTCATGTTGAAGTCGAGCGGGGGCGCGGCGCGGACGAGGCGGGAGGTGGAGATGAAGTCCACCCCGGCCTCGGCGATGGCCCGGAAGCCGCCGCCCCCGGCCCCCCCAATGCCCGAGGCTTCGAGGGAGTAGGGCTTGCCGGTCTTGGAGGCCGTGCCCTTCCGGCGGGCGCGCGCGACGGCCTCGCGCAGGGCGGGGAGGTCCATGTTGTCGAGGAGGATCATGTGCACGCGGCCGTCCGCCAGCACCTCGTCGAGCTCGGCGAGGCTCCCCACCTCGATCTGGACCTCGGCCATGTAGCGCCGGCCGAAGACGCGGTCGATGGCCGCCCGGATGCCCCCGGCCACGGCGATGTCGTTGTCCTTCACGAGGTCCCCGTCGAAGAAGCCCAGGCGGTGGTTGCGCGCCCCGCCCGCCCGCACGGCGTACTTCTCGAAGTAGCGCAGCCCGGGCGCGTTCTTGCGGGTGTCGAGGACGCCGCCGAAGCCCACGGGCAGGGGGCCGATCTCCCTCAGCACGTCCGCGGTGTGGGTGGCGATCTCCGAGAGGTGGGAGAGGAAGTTGAGCGCCGTGCGCTCGGCCTTGAGGAGGGTCTCGGCGTGGCCGCGGGCGCGGGCGACCACCGCGCCCGCCGGGACGCGGGCGCCCTCCGCGTACTCCCACTCCACCTCGGGGGGCCGGGCGGGGCCGAGGGCGAGGAGGCCTTGGGTCTCTTCCAGGATGGCGTGGACGAAGGGCGCGCCGCAGAGGACGGCCGCCGACTTGGCCTTGATGTGGGCCTCGCACCAGGGGTCCCGGGCGGCCTCGAAGT